>NZ_CAMYKH010000008.1:0-54552 GCF_947258935.1 uncultured Muriicola sp. | reverse complement strand
AGACCGACCTTTCTTCATTAAGAAGATACAGAAATCAGGTTTCTGTCTTGAAAAAAGAAAGAGAAGTATTACTTCAGCAAGTAGATTCTTTAACCAGATCTAACTCTTTTTTAGCTATGCAAAGAGACAGTACGTTCGTAGAGCTAGAAAAGCAAGCAGTATTCAACGACTCTTTGGTTGTACAAAACACTCAATTAGCAGAAGCTGTAGAAAGAGGTTCAGCACTTAATCTTTCAACATTTAGCGTAGATGCAGTTAGAGAAAGATCTAGCGGAAAAATGGTTTCTACTCAGAGAGCCGGAAGAACAGACAAATTAAAAGTTTGTTTTACTATAGCTGATAATGTGATCGCTCAGGCAGGTGACAGACAATTCCTTATTGAGGTATTAGATCCTCAAGGAAATGTTCTTGGTGGCGGCAGCACTAAAACAAATGATGAAGGTGCCTCTGTAGCTTACAGCAAGGGAACAGATTTCTACTACGAAAATCAAGATCTTGATGTTTGTGATTTCATCAACAAGCCAGCTGGAGATTTCCAATCAGGAAACTATATGGTGAACGTTTATGACGATAGTCTAAAACTTCTTGGTACCTCTAAATTCACTTTGAAATAAGAGCGTATTAAATCAAATATTAAGGGCCTTCAATTGAAGGCCCTTTTTTTATGGGATAAATTTATTTTTTTAAGGATCCTACCATTTCTTCAGGTTTTACCCACTCATCGTATTCTTCTGCTGTTACATACCCGAGTTTAACGGCCTCTTCCCGTAAGGTAGTTCCATTCCTATGGGCTGTATTGGCAATCTCCGCGGCTTTGTAATAGCCTATTTTAGTGTTAAGAGCAGTGACCAACATAAGGGAATTATTGAGTAATTGTTTAATAACCTTATGATTAGGTTCTATCCCCGCTGCACAATGGATGTCAAAACTAACACAGGCATCTCCTATCAATTCTGCAGATTGTAATAAATTAGCGGCCATGACAGGTTTAAAAACATTCAGTTCATAATGGCCTTGGGCTCCACCCACGCTTATTGCAACATCATTGCCCATTACCTGAGCACAAACCATGGTAAGTGCCTCACATTGTGTAGGATTTACTTTTCCGGGCATGATAGAGCTTCCCGGTTCGTTTGCCGGTATTATGATCTCGCCAATACCAGAGCGCGGTCCGGAGGCCATCATTCGGATATCGTTTGCAATTTTATTAAGTGATACAGCCAGTTGTTTCAAGGCACCATGGGTTTCAACCAGGGCATCGTGTGCCGCCAGGGCCTCAAACTTATTTACGGCCGTTTTAAAGGGTAAACCTGTAAATTTCGCTATGTGGCTTGCAACCAATACGTCATACCCTTCAGGGGTATTTAAACCCGTACCCACGGCTGTCCCTCCCAACGCCAACTCGCTTAGATGATCCAGAGTGTTCTGAAGTGCGCGTAAACCATGGTCTAGTTGAGATACATAACCAGAAAACTCCTGACCTAAGGTTAACGGAGTAGCATCCATAAGATGAGTTCTTCCTATTTTGACAATATTATTGAACTCGGTCACCTTTTTTTGTAGCGTATTCCTAAGTTGGGTAACCCCGGGGATGGTAACTGTTGCTATTTTAGCGTAGGCCGCAATATGCATCCCTGTTGGAAAGGTATCGTTGGAGGATTGCGATTTATTCACATCATCATTGGGTTTTATGGTTTTTTCGCCAACTCCAATTTTTTTCCCGGCCAATTCATGCGCCCTATTAGCAATTACCTCATTTACATTCATATTGCTCTGCGTTCCAGATCCGGTTTGCCAGATCACTAATGGAAATTGATCATCCAGTTTCCCTGCCAATATCTCATCACATACTTTGGCGATCAGATCTCTTTTCTCTGCGGTAAGTATTCCCAATTCATGATTGGTATATGCGGCTGCTTTTTTTAAATGTGCAAAACCGTAGATAATATCCAGAGGCATAGAGGCTGTGGGACCTATTTTGAAATTGTTCCTGGATCGTTCTGTTTGTGCACCCCAATATTTGTCTGCAGGCACCTTTACGTCGCCCATTGTGTCTTTTTCAATCCTGAATTCCATAAGTCTATATTTTTTATCCTAACAAAGGTAAGGTTTGGAAGATTAAATTCTTTTTGTGAATTGCATAAAATTTCTGAGCTTAGATTTGCAAATTTTAGGATTTTCCAAGTATCTTTGCTGAGCAAAGCACGCATTATGTTCGAATTTGATCAATATTTAGGATTCCTGGCGTTTTTAACCATCGTAACCATCGGTTTTTGGTTAATGATGTTTCTACTGCTTTTTGTAGTACCTTATTGGTTGGGAGGGAATCTAATGGAGATATTTAAAGAAAAACGCGAGGCAAGAAGAGCTAAGCGCAACTCATAAAAAAAGAAGCCAATTGGCTTCTTTTTTGTTTTATTGTGTTAAAACCTTTTTAAGTACCCTCAAATTCATATTCTTCCTCATTTCCACCGCGTCCGTTTCTGTTTCTTTGATTTTGTGGCTGATTGAATCTATATAAGAAAGATAAGGTAATTTGTCTTTCTCTCCATTGAAATTCACTATAGGTAGCTACCGTATTCGTAATTGTCTCAGATCTTCGCTTTCTGGAGTTGAACAGGTCGCTTACATTTAATGATAAGGTTGCCTTGTCTTTAATTACATCTTTACTGAAAGCCAGATTTGTACTCAGGATTCCCTTATTGGTATTTTGCGCATCTTTGTTAGGGCCTCTGTAAAACAGATTCGTTTGAAAATCGATACTACCCGGTAATGGAACTTTAGCACTGACCCTTGTAAACCAGGTGAAGTTATCGGCATCAAAATTTTGAGTTATGACTTCATTCTGAAAATTAGTATATGTATAATCTCCACGAAGCTGTTGTTCAAATAAATTGAGGTTCCAGGTAATTCTCCAATCGCGCTTTGGGGTATACGAAGTTGTGAACTCTATCCCAAAGCGTCTATCCGTTGCAAGGTTTATGGGCGTTCGTGCTTGTACCGGAACCAATACCGGATTGTCCGGATCATCAGGATTCTCTATCTGTACAAAGTCGCCCGTTTCCTGAGTAATAAATTGGAAAACGCCTGTAGATCTGTTAAAATACCCCGATGTTGTAAAAGTGATCTTGTCCCATCGTTTTAAATACCCCAGATCGAAAGAGTTTGTAAAGGTGGGATCCAGATCAGGATTCCCCTGGAATAAGTTGGTGTTACTCGATCTGGACGGGAACGGATTAATAAATCTGGAGCGTGGACGTCGCAACCTTCGGCTGTAACTAATAGTTAGCTGTTCAGTTTCTGAAAATTCATAGCCGAGGAAAAGAGAAGGGAACCAATTAATATAGTCCTTATCAGTAACTTCATCTGTGTCTACCAATTCAATTCCAATATCGGACGATTCCATTCGGAGACCGCTAAGAATACTAAACTTTTTAACCTTTGTCCCTAACTGCATATAGGCAGCATTGACGTATTCTTTGTATTTTAATTCATTGCTAAAGTTTGGATCCCTGTCCAGAACTCCATTTTCGAGGATCCCAAAATCGAAATCAGTATTAAAATTATTGAATGTGCCGCGATAGCCCATCTCAAATTGGGATTGGTTGTCTTTCCCGAAAGGCAATACATAATCGAATTGCACCAATTGATTTATCTGTACCTCGTCATTGATGGTCTGTTCTGTAGGTAACCCGGTAGTCTCGCCAAGTACAATCTCATTGATAATAGAGTTTTCTATCTCCTTACCTGTAGAATACTGATAGTCTATGGTAAGCTCATGCCCATCCTTCTCAAATGCCTTTTTATAATTTACCGAATATTGAACATTCTCATCTGTTTCATCTTCCTCTGTAAAACGATTTCTTTGAATAGTAGGGTTTCTTACTTCATCGAAATTGAAAAAATCAATATCTACGGTATTCTCACCGTCCGAATTCCTGATTACCAAGGAATTAGTAATGCTGCTTTTGTCACTGAAAAAGTACTCGAATCCTATATTGGTATTAAAGCTGTTGTCCTGTCTTTGATATTGCCGAATCTCATCCTGAAAACTTAGGGTATTACCGGCATCATCAAAATTTTCCTGATCAAACTCTGCATTTCCCGGGGCATCTCTATATCTGTAGGTTGTAGTAGTAAAAATATTAAATTTTTCACGGCGTAGATTAAGGCTCAAAGCGCCGCCAAAATTGTCCGGATAGCCTGCAAAAACGTTTACAGAGCCATTAACACCAGCTGTCTTACTCTGTTTTAAAATAATGTTTAAGATACCTGCAGTACCTTCAGCATCGTACCTTGCGGAAGGATTGGTGATAACTTCTACACGATCAATGGACTCTGCAGGCAACTGTTGAAGTGCCTGTGGACTAAGCCCTGAGAGAGCTGAGGGTTTACCATTGATCAAAATTCGAACGCTTTCATTTCCTCTTAAACTAATATTTCCCTCTACATCTACGGTTACAGAAGGCACATTATCCAGTACATCGGTTACAGAGCCTCCTCTTACTGTTAAGTCCTGTCCTACATTATATACCTTTTTATCTAATCTAAGTTCAACGGTAGTACGATCTCCCACCACCACAACATCTGCTAATTGCTGGGCATCGATCTCTAGTTGAATAGTGCCCAGATCCACAGAGCTTCGGTAAGTCTGTGCTTTGAGTTCATAGGTCTTGTACGAGAGGTATTCTACCCGCACATGATACTGCCCCGGAGTGGTTTCTACCGAAAACTTACCGTCTATTCCTGAGATACCACCAGTCACCATTTCAGGTCGGCGTACACTTTGCAATATCAGCGTAGCATATTCCAGAGGTTGTCCTGTGTCTTTATCGAAAACAGTCCCAGTTATAGTGATTGGTTCTGCACGCTGACCTGTTGGCCTTTGAGCGAATGATATTAAAAAAGCCATTAAAAATAATGGCAAGACAAGAAGTTTTTTCATTTAAGACTTATTCTTTTTCTTTTTCCTTTTTTTTGATTTTACTTTCTTGCCGCCGTTTTGTTGATATTCAATCAATGCATCATATTTATCTTCTGGTAGGCTCGCTTTAAATTCCTCATCTTGTTTGCGATCAATATTCTCTCTGGCTTCGCGAGTTTTTTCCGGACTCAAATTCAGTATTTTCAATTCTATTCGTTGCTGTACGTATTTAGTAAGTATAGATGAGAGAACAGCTTGTTCAAAATCGTTTAGTGACAATGCTTCTGTGATCTTTGGCATTTCGGCTGCGACCATTTCATCTGCAGTCAATGGCTCGGCCTTTTTAATGGGTTCTTGAGCCTGAGGGATCGTTCTTCTTCTACCTGAATTTCTATAGGCTTGATTGTACTGTGCGTTTAATACAGGAGTCATTCCAAAGAATAGGATGATAAGAGCGAAAGTTTTAAAAATTGTTCTCATGATTGTTATTATTTCAAAAGTAAACTGAAGCAAAAGGCAGTGCGGTTAAATGTTTGTTAAAAGACATGTCCTCATTAAACATTTCTGAAAACATTAAGAAAATTTAAATGAATTTTGCAAAAAGTAGTTTAGATGCTCAGGAATTTTGAGATCTTTTCCGGAGGCCTTCCTACAACTCCTTTTTGGTTGTGAAGTACTATGGGTCTTTCAATGAGCTTGGGATTCCTGCTCATGGCATCCAGGATCATATCTTCAGAAAGTTCTTTTCCTTTAAAATCAGATTTCCAAATAGCTTCCTGAGTCCTTACCAGGTCCATAGGTGAAATACCCAGTTGTTGTATGATCTCCCTCAATTCCTGCTTGCTGGGAACCATATCCAGATAATAAACGATCTCGAAAGGTTGACCACTGGCCTCCACAAGAGCTAGACCTTCTCTCGATTTGCGGCACCTGGGATTGTGATATATTTTGATCATAACTTAGTTTTCTTGTTGTTGCCCCATCATCATGAGATACGCTTTAAGAAAGAGATCGAGATCACCATCCATTACGGCATCTACATTACCGGTTTCTTCACCAGTTCTTACATCCTTTACCAGTTTATAAGGGTGCATTACGTAATTCCGGATTTGAGAACCCCATTCTATTTTCATCTTTGAAGATTCAATTTCTGCCCGTGCTTCCTGTTTTTTGCGCAATTCTATTTCAAACAATTGCGACTTCAGCATTTTCAAAGCGGTGGCCCTGTTATCGTGTTGTGATCTGGAATCGGAACAGGATATTTGAATCCCGGAGGGCTTGTGAACCAGTTGTACTTTTGTCTCCACCTTATTCACATTCTGTCCTCCTGCACCGCTAGAGCGTGCAGTAGTGATCTCTATGTCTGAAGGATTCACCTCTATCTCTATACTGTCATCTACCAATGGATAGACATAGACAGAGGCAAAGGAGGTGTGTCGCTTGGCATTGCTGTCAAAGGGTGATATACGTACGAGCCTATGCACCCCATTTTCTCCTTTTAACCATCCGAAGGCATATTCTCCATCTATTTCTAAGGTTACTGTCTTAATGCCTGCCACATCGCCTTCCTGATAGTTGAGCTCTTTTACCTTAAATCCATTTTTCTCACTCCACATGAGATACATACGCATTAGCATGGCAGCCCAATCACAACTCTCAGTACCTCCGGCCCCAGCAGTGATTTGCAGAACTGCTGTCATATCATCGCCTTCCTCAGAAAGCATGTTTTTGAATTCGAGTTTTTCTACCGCTTTCAACGCCTTTTGAAACTGAACTTCTACTTCTTTGGCAGATACATCTCCTTCCTTATAAAATTCCAGAAGTACTTCAAGATCATTGGCTAAAACGAAAGCATCATTATAATCTCCTACCCATTTTTTCTTGGATTGCAGCTCGCGCATTTTTTCCTGCGCTTCCTGAGGATTGTCCCAAAAATTTGGAGCGAGCGTTTTCTCTTCCTCGTTTTCTATTTCAATTAATTTGGCATCAATGTCAAAGATACCTCCTTAACGCACCAAGGCGCTCTATAAGATCTTTTTGCTGATCTGTCGTAGTCATTGTATTATATTTTCATTCAAAAGTACCACACTTTTACGTAGTAGTAAATTATTAAAAATGATTTTATTGCTGTTGTTGACCGTGGACCTGTACGCTGTGGTTAGTGGTGTTACTGCCTTTGGAATACAAAATACCCTTTAATGGCGAACAGTCCGAATAATCCTTGCCATGTGCTACTTTAATGTGGTTCTCATTGGCGATCAGATTATTAGTGGGGTCAAAACCCACCCAACCCACATCTTCAATATAAGCCTCTGTCCACGCATGCATTTGAGAGTCACCGAAATACCCATTTCCCTGATGCAAATATCCGGAAACGTAGCGACAGGGAATACCATATTTTCTGGAAATAGCACAAAACAAATGCGCAAAATCCTGGCAAACCCCTTGCCTGTGTTCTAGCATTTCATCTAATGTAGTTTCTACGTCCGTGGCCCCCGGCGTATAAAATATCTTTTCATAGACCCATTTGTTTAACGCCTGAAGATTTTCAAATACAAATTGATCCTGCTGATATTCAAAAAAATTAATATGATGTTCTAGCAGGGTAGTTAATGGAGTTTTACGCAAAAAGGGCTCATGGTCTACTTTAAATTGAAGCTGTTGATATTTAGAATACTCATCCTCCTGGTTTATGGGAAGTATAAAATCGAAAGGATTTGACGTCTCTTTGAGAAGTTTAAAACTGGCTTCGAAAGAGATCGCTTCAAACGGAGCCTTAGCTAAAATTCGTATTGTTTTAAAGCCATATGCATTCGTTGAGAATTCATAGGGAAATTCCATAGAATTCTTGAAAGTAATGGCCTCCAATTTTTGATTATAATTTTCCTCCGGTATAATAAGGAATTGCCATCGAGCTTCCTTTACAGGATTGTCGTATACATTCTCTGCTTTGTAAACAATGTTATATTCTAAAGACATAATCTTGTGGGGACTAAAGGAGACTAGCCCGTTTAATAATGAAAGAATTCGTTTTCCATTTTATTGCCAATATCGGCTAAATTCTTTAACATGGCTTCAATGTATTCTTTAATATTGCCTTCGATCTCTTCTACATATTTATATTGGTATTCGGCACGTACGCGTCCCACTAAAAAAGCAGTTGAATCCTTATCATATTTAAAGGAATTATCCAATACTCTGATATGTGTATAGATCTGGTTAAAACTATTCATCATGGACCTGGGGCAGTTTGGGTTTAAGATCAGGAATTCCAGCGTCGTTAAACTCGTGGGTGTTTTTTTGTAAAATCGACGCATCATGTCATAAGATTCCGCGCATTTAAGAAGGGTGGTCCATTCAAAACTTTTGCTGAATTTATCGCCGTAACTGCCCTGCGCATTTAGTGCATCGTGGTATTTGGCATTGATGATACGGATGAGCTGATTGGCCCTTTCCAGATTAACACCAAGCATAATAATTGCATATACCTCATCGTGCAATAGCGTACTTCTAATCCTTCCCCTTAAAATGGACGACATCTCAATGATATTGATACAGAAGTCGTACAACCCTTTTTTTAAAAAGTGTTGCTCCGGATATTTAAGGACAAAATGGTAGAACTTGTTAATAGACTCATATAGGTCAGTAGAGATCAGATCACGGGCACTGTTCGCATTTTCCCGGGCATACTTAACGTTGCTTAGAATAGAGAAGGGATGTGCAGGATCTAAAGCCAGTTTAAAAAGGACCTCTTCCTCATTAAGGACTTCATTTTCCTTGGCCTCAGGATCGCCTATCATCCGCAACATTGAATTTAGGACGAACTGTCTCGATCTGGAAAGTTCATTGGGCGCATCCAGGGAAGAAAAGTAATTAACATGCATATATCGCGCAATGTGTTCGGAACGTTCAATATAACGTCCCATCCAAAAAAGATTGTTGGCTACTCTTGCTAGCATATTATAATTATTTTAATACCCAGGTGTCTTTGGACCCACCACCCTGAGAAGAATTAACGATAAGATTTCCTTTTTTAAGGGCAACACGGGTTAGACCACCTTTGAGGACAAAATCCTTATCCTTTCCTAATATTGTAAACGTTCTGAGATCTACATGGCGTTGCTCAAATGAATTTGTTTCATCGATATAGGTGGGATGAACAGATAAGGACATGATGGGTTGAGCCACATATTTTCTGGGATGTTCCTGTATTTGTTTTTTAACGGTGGCTATTTCTTTCTTTGTAAGCCTGTTTCCAATTGAAATACCATATCCTCCGGCTTCATCCACGGGTTTTATAACCAATTCATGAATATGGTCTAACACATAGGCCAATTCCTTTGGCCTGCTGCAATGATAGGTATGCACATTGTTCAGGATAGGCGTTTCATCCAAATAGTATTTAATGATCTCCGGCATATAGGTATATACGGCCTTATCATCAGCAACCCCTGTACCCGGGGCATTGGCCAGGGTTACATTTCCTTTTTTGTAGGCCGAAAACAAACCCGGAACGCCTAAAGACGAATCTGCCCTAAATTCTAAGGGATCTAAGAACTGATCATCAATTCGCCTGTAAATGATATCAACTTTTTCAGGGCCTTTTATAGTTCGCATATAAACAAAATCGTTTTCCACAAAAAGATCGCGCCCTTCTACCAATTCAACACCCATGGTCTTTGCCAGGTACGAATGTTCATAAAAGGCCGAATTGTACATTCCGGGTGTGATAACCACGGTATTGGGAACGTCAGCTCCATGGGGTTTCACAGATTCTAAAAGATCGAGTAGGTTTTCGGCATAATTGGTGACCGTATGTGTTTCGTAATGATTGAAAACACCAAACAGAGCTCGCTTAAGGGCGGTACGATTACATATTACATAACTGACACCAGAAGGGCATCTGATGTTATCCTCCAGCACATAGTATTTGCCATCGTTGTGTTTTATGATATCTGTCCCCGAAATATGGTTGTAGATTCCGCCGGGCGGATCAACATCCATCATCTGATGCAGATAGTTTTCTGAAGAACTGATCAACTCTAGAGGAACAACCCCTTGCTTTAAGATCTTTTTTTCATGATATATATCCCAGAGAAAAAGATTTAAGGCCCTGCTCCGTTGAATAGCGCCTTTTTCAATGATCTCCCATTCTTTGCCATCGATAATTCGCGGAAAAAGATCGAAAGGAAAGATCTTTTCCTGCATCTGTTTATCATCATATACCTGAAAAGTGATCCCTTGATTAAAGAAGGAAGATCTCGCTTTTTCATTTAAGGTCATATAATCGGGGATAGAATGCCCGCCATACAATTGGAAAAGTGTTTTATACACCTCTTTTACCTGCCCCTTTTTGTCATAAATCTCATCAAAAAGTGACGGATCTCGTTGGTAGGAAGAAAATATAGTGCTGTCTTCTTTAGGCATCGGAAATTCTTTGGTTCAATATAGCAGATTTAATATGAAATAGGAACAGGAATGTAACAATTATTCAATGGTAATATTGCTAATTTACTAAGCGTTGGTTTCTCGTTTTGAGAAAAGCATAAACAGGAATTTGTATCTGTGGCGGTGATGGTTCATTCTATTTAATTAAATTTAGCCCCTAAACTTTGGATATGAAATTAATTTTACCGGTTGTAGCGTATTTTTTCTGTTTTGTCGGCTTTGGGCAATTTGCTGAGAAAAGTAAGGATTTTGCAAAATATGAAGGTTTGTATTCATTTTATTATGATGCTAAGAATGACAAGATCTTTTTGGAAGTAAAAGAGCTGGAAAAAGAATTTCTGTATGTGTATTCCCTCAGTAGTGGAATTGGAAGTAATGATATAGGTTTGGATAGAGGACAGCTTGGAAATGAGCAGGTTGTATATTTTAAGAAGGCTGGAAATAAACTTTTATTGATACAGCCCAATCTGAAGTACAGAGCCCTTACGGAGAACACCTTGGAGAAGAGATCTGTAGAGCAGGCCTTTGCTAAATCCATTCTTTTTGGCTTTAAGATAGAAGAGGAAAAGGATGGCAGATATATTATAGATATTACCGATTTTTTAATGCAGGATGCACATGGAGTATCAGAACGATTAAAACGAACCAATCAGGGCACTTACAGCCTCGATACCTCTAAAAGTGCATTCGATCTATCCCGGACAAGGGCCTTTCCAAAAAATATAGAATTCGATCTTATGCTGACCTTTAAAGGAGATCCGAAAGGAGGCAATATTAGATCGGTTTCGCCTAACCCCGAACTTGTAACGGTCTCACAACACCATTCATTTATTGAATTGCCCGATAACGGCTATAAAATGAGGGTATTTGACCCCCGTTCAGGATCGTATCCCTTTGAGTACTATGATTATGCAACTCCGGTAGAGGAATCGCTTGTAAAAAGATTTGTTACCCGTCACCGTCTGGAAAAGAAGGATCCCAATGCAGCTATAAGTGAAGCTAAAGAACCTATTATATATTACCTGGATAACGGTACGCCAGAACCTGTGCGTTCAGCCTTGCTCGATGGCGGCCAATGGTGGAACCAAGCGTTTGAAGCCATAGGATACAAAGATGCTTTCCAGCTTAAAATGCTTCCGGATGATGCAGATCCTCTGGATGTTAGATATAATGTAATTCAATGGGTGCACCGCTCTACCAGGGGCTGGAGTTACGGCAGCAGCATTACCGACCCAAGAACCGGTGAGATCATCAAAGGCCATGTAAGTCTTGGCAGTTTAAGGATCAGACAAGATTTTCTGATCGCCCAAGCTCTTATGAACAAACCTTTTGCAGAAGGCGATGACAATATCCAGCCTATGTTAGAATTAGCCCTTGCTCGCATCAGACAACTTTCGGCACATGAAATTGGACATACACTTGGCTTTGCCCATAATTTTGCCGCCAGCACAAATAACAGGGCCTCGGTGATGGATTACCCCCATCCGTATATAACTCTTACTAATGGGGCTATCGATTTTTCTCAAGCCTATGATGCAAGTATTGGGGATTGGGACAAAACTACTGTGGCCTATTCGTATGCCGATTTTCCGCAGGGTACTTCAGAAAAAGCCGGACTAAACAGCATCCTGGAAAATGCTCAAAAACAGGGGCTGCGATATATTTCAGATCAAGATGCGCGCCCTATGGGCAGTGCCCATGTTCTGGGACATTTATGGGACAACGGAAGTAGCGCAAGTGAAGAATTAGACAGAATGCTTACCCTTAGGGCTAAGGCCATTGACAACTTCAGTATTGATAACATCCGTACCGGAGAGGCCCATTCAGTTTTGGAAGATGTTTTTGTCCCTTTGTATTTCTTTCACCGATACCAAACAGAAGCGGCAACAAAATCTATCGGCGGACTCAATTATAATTACGCGGTGAAAGGTGACGGACAGCCGGTGATAGCCACCATGCCGGTAAAAGACCAGAAAAAGGCACTAAGTAGTATTTTTAAGACCTTAGATGCCGCAGAAATTGCTATTCCTTCGGATAAGTTAGGCTTATTTCCACCGAGGGCAATAGGCTTTAATAGGACACGTGAATCATTTAACGGAAAAACCGGAGTTTCTTTTGATGCCCTTTCGGCACCCGAAACAGCGGCAGACATGACCTTAGGGTTCTTGTTACATCCGGAAAGAGCATCACGGCTTATTCAGCAAAAAAGTTTGGAACCTGATCAATTGGGTCTAAAAGAAGTAATTAGAGATCTGGAAGAAAACACTTTGATGAAGACTCATAAGGATCCCTATATAATGCAGGTTCAGCGTACTATCAATTATCGTGTCCTGTTTCATATTATGAACCTTGCGGCTCATAAAGAGGTGCATCCACAGGTCAATGCGATTGCCAATGACGTACTCAGAAATCTTAAATCTAAATATATGAGTTCTTCGGATGCCGACTTAAAAGAAATGGCAAGAAGGATCGTGATCTTTATGGAGGAACCAGACGAGTTTAAAGTAATTGCCGCCCCTAAGTTACCAGACGGGTCACCAATAGGTATGGATTGTACGAATTAAGAATGTAAGTTAGCGCTATGGAAATCAATCTTATTAGTGACACCGTTACAAAGCCTTCGCCGGGAATGCTAAAGGCCATGATGACCGCCAAAGTGGGGGATGATGTCTTTAAGGCAGATCCGTCTGTCAATGCCCTGGAAGAAAAAGTAGCTACTCTTTTTGGGATGGAAGCCGCCTTGTTTTTTCCCAGTGGTACCATGACCAATCAGACCGCCATAAAACTGCATACCAATCCGGGAGATCAGCTCATTTGTGATAAATATGCCCATGTCTACAATTATGAAGGGGGCGGAGTAAGTTTCAATAGCGGTGTTTCATGTAAGTTAGTGGACGGGGAACGAGGCATGATGAAGGCTTCCCAGGTTGAAGCTGCTATTAATCCACCTGACTTTTACCATAGTCCTCTTACCTCTCTGGTGTGTATAGAGAACACAACCAATAAAGGTGGTGGAGCTTGTTGGGATTTTGAGGAATTAATAGCGATCCGTAAAGTATGTGATGCTTATGGCTTGGGGTATCATCTGGATGGCGCACGACTTTGGAATGCCCTGGTTGCTAAAGGAGAAGATCCCAAAACTTATGGAGCCCTTTTTGATACCATAAGTGTCTGTCTGAGTAAGGGTCTGGGTTGCCCGGTAGGCTCTGTATTGGTGGGAAAGAAGAAGTATTTGGATAATGCGTTGCGAATTAGAAAAATACTGGGCGGTGGAATGAGGCAGGCCGGATTTCTTGCAGCTGCCGGGATCTATGCCCTGGATCATCAATTTGAACGTCTGGCTGAAGATCATCTCAAAGCCATTGAATTAGGGAAACAACTAGAAAAACTCTCGTTTGTTAAGAAAGTTGAGCCTATAGAAACGAATATCATCATCTTCGAAATTAATGAGGAAAAATGGACGACGGATGAATTTCTGGAAGCATTATCTAAAAAGAATATTCAGATCATAGGAATGGGTCAGGGGAAGCTGCGTATGGTGACACATATGGATTACACAGGGGATATGCATACCCATACTTTAAAAATAATAGCTTCTTTAGAGGGACTTTGATCGGCTTAAGAATGAGATCCTTTTACGCACGTTGGTGATCCCATTTTCCATCCCGGCTTCTGATGTATATGTGTTACTAGAACCTATAATGCTGCCACTTGTATCTTTAAGTGTAAAGTGAAATTTGCCATTATGATCGGTTTTTCTTTCAAAAACAGAAGGTTTTTTCATTAAAGGAGACAGTTTCTTTACGGTCGTATCCAGCTCTTTTTTAGTTGGAAATTGAATACTTTGCAGCAAAGCATTTCCTTCTCCGGATGTTACAACGAAGCGATAACTGTTATTTTTCTCTTTTTTTATATCGATCATAGCTAATTTTCGAATCTATACTTTCTTAGTGTAATAGTTTATAATCCCTGGAGTCTTATTTTAAAAAGGAATCCATCCCAGGAATATTGGGCATCCCTTCTTTTGCCACTGCGGCTAATTCTGCCTCTTGTATGGCTGTAGCTTTAGCTATGGCCTTGTTTAGTGTAAGGATCAGGTAGTCCTCTAATTGTTCTTTGTCTTCGAGAAGGCTATCATCTATTTGAATAGATTTTATCTCCCGATTTGCCGTTAATGAAACCTTCAACATGCCGTCTCCGGAATTTTCATCAACCAAAACAGAATTTAACCTTTTCTTGGTTGCTTCCACCTTCGCTTGCGTTTCCTTAAGCTTTCCCATCATACCCATTAAATCTCCAAACATAATTTTAGATTTACGTTCCTCAAATTTACTAAATTGCCGCGATTCCTAAACAAAGCATGATGCATATATCGAAAAAGACCCTGATTCTCTTATTTAGTATTATTTTTGCCGTTTCTTGCCAAAACCAAAATAACGAAATGATCGCAGTTAGTACACCGATAGCGAAGAAGATACCTAAGCAGCTTGAAATACATGGAGATGTGCGTGTAGATGATTACTACTGGCTCAATAACCGGGAAAATCCTGAGGTTATTTCATATCTGAAACAAGAAAACGAATACTATCAGGCCAAAACTGCTCACACAAAAGAATTTCAGGAAAATCTTTTTCAGGAAATGAAGGCAAGGATCAAGGAAGATGATTCGTCCGTACCTTATAAGCGTAATGGATATTGGTATATAACGCGTTATGAAACGGGAAAGGAATACCCAATTTATTCCAGGAAAAAAGAGGTTCTTGAAGCAGAAGAAGAGATCATGTTCAATGTGAATCTTATGGCAGAAGAACATGAATACTATAGTCTAAATGGGATATCCATTAGCCCTGATAATACATTGGCTTCCTTTGGAACTGATACTATAGCCAGGCGTCAGTATGTAATACAGATCAAAAATCTTGCGACAGGGGAATTATTTGAAGATAAGATAGACAATACTACCGGGGGTTCTATTTGGGCCAATGACAACAAAACATTTTTTTATACCAAAAAGGATCCGGTTACACTGCGTTCGAATAAGATCTATAAGCATGTGCTGGGCACCTCATCTGAAGATGATGAACTTGTTTTCCACGAAACGGATGAAACCTTCAATACATATGTGTATAAAACTAAATCAAAGAAATATATCATCATAGGGTCTAACAGTACCCTAACTTCGGAATATCGGATACTATCTGCAGACGATCCCAATGGTACATTTGCTATTTTTTCGCCTAGAACAAGGGGATTGGAATATTCAATCTACCATTTTGGAAAAGATTTTTATGTGTTGACCAACAAAGACGGAGCAACCAATTTTAAATTGATGAAAACCTCCGAAAATGCAACCTCATCAGAGAACTGGAAGGAATATTTGGCCCATAGAGAAGATGTTTTGCTCGAGGATATTGAGATATTTAAGGAGTATTTAGTGATCTCAGAAAGAGATAATGGGTTGAACAAAATGAAGATTACCCGCTGGGATGGGAAGGCTTCCTATTATTTGCCTTTCACCAGTGAGACCTATGTTGCCTTTCCATATGTAAATCTGGATTATGATACGGAAACTTTGAGGTATTTGTACAATTCGATGACAGCTCCTTATTCTATTATTGATTTTGACATGCGTACAAAGGAGAAGACTGTACTCAAGCAATTAGAAGTGCTTGGTGGGCAATTTAAAGAGGAAAACTATAGATCAGAAAGACTTTGGGCAACCGCTCGTGATGGAGCAAAGATTCCAATCTCTTTGGTATATCATAAGAATACAAAATTGGATGGAAGCAGCCCATTGCTTCAATATGCATATGGCTCTTATGGTGCCACTATAGATCCCAATTTTTCTTCAGCACGCTTAAGTCTTTTGGATAGAGGGTTTATATATGCAATCGCCCATATTAGGGGAGGAGAGTACCTGGGAAGGCCCTGGTATGAAAACGGAAAGTTGCTCAATAAAAAGAATACTTTTACCGACTTTATAGATTGTTCCAAACACTTAATCGAACAGAAATATACGAGCTCGGATCACCTCTATGCCTGGGGTGGATCTGCAGGGGGATTATTGATAGGAGCTGTTGTAAATATGGCACCGGAACTTTATCATGGGGTCATTGCCGCTGTGCCTTTCGTAGATGTGGTGACCACAATGCTAGACGATTCCATTCCCTTGACAACCGGAGAATACGATGAATGGGGAAATCCGAATGAAAAAGCCTATTACGATTATATGCTCTCATATTCTCCCTACGATAATGTAAAGGCGCAAGCCTATCCTAACATGTATGTTTCAACAGGACTGCATGATTCGCAGGTGCAATATTGGGAGCCGGCTAAATGGGTAGCAAAGCTTAGAGAGTTAAAAACAGATCAGAACCTTCTTTATTTAAATACTAATATGGATGCCGGGCATGGTGGTGCTTCGGGCAGATTTGAAGCCCTGAGAGAGACGGCAAAGGAGTATGCTTTTATTCTTGATTTAGCGGGAAAAGAGCATTTATAAAAAAAAAGTAGTAATTTTGCCCCTGAATTACCGTTTATAGTTAGGTATTTCAAGAACCAAACCATATGGAACAATCGATTAACGCCCATAACTCTATCCTTGATCTTATTGGAAATACCCCACTGGTGAAGTTGAATACTATCACTAAAGATCTATCGGGGAATTTTTATGCCAAGATAGAAGCTTTTAATCCGGGTCATTCTGCCAAAGACAGAATAGCAGCTCATATCATTGAAGAGGCAGAACGCAAAGGGATCTTAAAGAAGGGCAGTACAATTATTGAGACTACTTCAGGGAATACTGGCTTTAGTATTGCCATGGTGAGTATCGTTAAAGGCTATGACTGCATTCTTGCTGTAAGCTCCAAATCATCTCAGGATAAGATAGACATGCTTCGGTCAATGGGAGCTCAAGTATATGTATGTCCGGCACATGTTAGCGCAGATGATCCACGATCTTATTATGAGGTAGCCAAACGTCTGCATCAGGAAACAGAAAATTCTATCTATATCAATCAATACTTCAATGAATTGAACATTGAAGCACATTACCACACAACAGGACCCGAAATTTGGAATCAAACGAATGGTCTGATCACACATTTGATAGCGTGCAGCGGTACTGGAGGAACCATTTCTGGAACAGCTCGTTATTTAAAAGAGCAAAATCCGAATATCCGGGTTATAGGAGTAGATGCCTATGGCTCTGTACTAAAAAAATATCATGAAACCGGAAAGATAGATGCTAATGAGATCTATCCCTACCGCATTGAAGGCTTGGGTAAAAATCTTATCCCGGATGCAACAGATTTTAAGATCATCGATGAGTTTGTTAAGGTAACGGATAAAGACAGTGCTCACACAGCCAGAGCTATTGCGCGTACTGAAGGTATTTTTGCCGGGTACACTTCCGGAGCTGTCATACAAGCTGTTAAACAACTAGATGCTCTAGGGGAGTTTGATAAGAATAGCAATATAGTGGTCATTTTTCCAGATCATGGCTCTCGTTATATGAGTAAAGTTTACAGTGACAAATGGATGGAAGCACAAGGCTTTATGGATGAGGTAAAAGTATCTCAGGAAAAAAAGCTGGAGGTCGTAAAATAAGGATCCTACCGAACAATAAAATGCGGGCAGCGATTTAAAATTCGCTGCCTTTTTTTGTGCCATTAAATTATTTTATGATTCGTGGTCAAAAATCCATAGTTTTGCACAAACCAAACACGGTTAAATGAGAGATCTATTTGACAGGATTATTGAAAATAAAGGCCCTCTAGGAAGATGGGCTTCACAGGCTGAGGGATACTTTGTATTTCCAAAATTGGAAGGCCCTATTTCTAACCGAATGAAATTTCAGGGGAAAGAGGTCATCACCTGGAGTATTAATGATTATCTGGGGTTAGCAAACCTGCCAGAGATCAAAAAGGTAGACGGAGAAGCGGCCCTGGAATACGGTGCAGCATATCCTATGGGTGCCAGAATGATGAGCGGACACACCGTTTATCACGAACAATTAGAAAAGGAATTGGCCTCTTTTGTCGATAAAGAATCTTCCTATCTTTTAAATTTCGGATACCAGGGTATAATGTCTGCAATAGACGCTTTGGTCTCTAAGGATGATATCATTGTTTACGATGTGGATTCTCATGCCTGTATCATTGATGGGGTTCGTTTGCATATGGGGAAACGGTTCACATTTAAGCATAATGACATAGATAGCCTGGAAAAGAACCTGGAACGTGCTACTAAAATGGCAGAACAAACCGGAGGGGGTATTTTGGTTATCTCGGAAGGTGTCTTTGGCATGAGGGGAGAACAAGGAAAATTAAAAGAGATTGTAGCCCTTAAAAAGAAATTCAACTTCAGACTTCTTGTAGATGATGCCCACGGATTTGGTACATTAGGAAAAACAGGAGCAGGAGCAGGAGAAGAGCAAGGCGTGCAGGACGAAATAGATGTCTATTTTGCCACCTTTGCTAAATCCCTGGCAGGAATTGGGGCTTTCTTAGCTGCAGATAAGGAGATCATAGATTACTTAAAATACAATTTGAGATCTCAGATGTTTGCAAAGTCCTTACCCATGATCTACGTAAAAGGGGCTTTAAAACGCCTCGATATGCTTAGAACCATGCCAGAACTTAAAGAAAAACTCTGGGAGAATGTAGATGCTCTTCAGGAAGGACTTAAAGAAAGAGGTTTTGACATAGGTACCACTTCCAGTTGTGTTACGCCGGTCTATCTTAACGGAAGTATTCCTGAGGCCATGGCGCTTGTAAAAGATCTTAGAGAAAACTATGGTATTTTTTGTTCTATAGTGGTATACCCCGTAATTCCTAAAGGATTGATCCTATTACGAATGATCCCAACAGCCACACATACGCTTGAAGACATTTCCATAACCCTGGACGCGTTTTCAGCCATTCGGGAAAGATTGGAAAACGGCACTTACAAAAGGCTCTCAGCTGCAGTAGCTGCGGCTATGGGTGAATAGCTCAAGACCGATTTAAGCTGTTTTTAGAGCATTTTCTTATAGGTATTTCGCCTTTTATAGATGACGGGGTCAAAATGCTTCCACAGTTGTCTAATTGCAATATTATCCTCTAATTCGGGTGTTCTATAACAGGTTTCAACCTGTTTGATCTTAAAGGTTTCGTAGTATTCATTGAAAATAATGGAGGTTACCGCTTTATTCTGATATTCAGGAAGTATCCCGATAAGATAGAAAATAACATCCTTATTGTGTTTTCTGGCTCTTAGCAAATGAAATATACCAAAAGGGAAGAGTTTTCCTTTTGCTTTTTGCAATGCTTCAGAAAATGAGGGCATCACAATGGCAAAGGCGATAAGTTTATCCGAACTGTCTACAATAAACTTTATATACTCCGGATTAATAAAGCGTATGTACTTCTTTTTAAAATGGGCCTTTTGAATGGGCGTAATAGGGACAAAAGAAGATAGTTTTGCATAGGTCTCATTAAATAGATCGAACATCTGATCTACCCAGGGCATAATTTCCGAGGTCTTGGTAAAATTCATTTCCCTAAGTCCGTAGCGTTTCTTGATCAGAACGTGTAATTTTTTAAAGAGGGCCGGATCCACATTGCTGTTGGGAAATTTATTTTCCACGAACCCTTTTTCTTTTACAAAGCCCAGCCGTTCGTAATGTGCCTGATAATATGAATAATTGTACCAGGTGATCATAGTTCCAATATGGTCAAAACCTTCTACTAAAACGCCCACTTTGTCCAGATTTGAAAATCCTACCGGACCTTCCATATATTCCATCTGATGGACCACGGCTAATTCCTGCACCTTGGTGATTAAAGCATCTGTAACGTCCGGATCATCGATAAAATCGAACCATCCGAACCTCATTTTCCGTAGTTTTTGCTGATTTACTTCAATCCAGTTGATCATAGCAACTACTCTGCCAACGATCTCTCCATCTTTATAGGCAAGAAAAAACCAGGCATCTGCATTTTCAAAAACAGGATTTTTGGATTTGTCAAAGGAATCCATTTCTCCTTTGATCAAAGGTGGTACCCAATAGGGTGAATCTTTGTACAATGAAAAAGGAAAGGTTACGAATTTTTTTAGATCAGACTTATTTTCAGCCTGTTTTATAGTTACCATGTTACCTGCTTTACGTGCTCAATATTAGGAATTATTGACCACAGAATAAAGACTTGGAGTCACTTTATGCAGGGATAGTAAGAACTAGGGGGTAAAGAGCCTCGGTAGGATTAATTTTTCTTGCGTTTGGCCTTACGCTCCAGTTTCCTCATTTTTTTCTTTGAAATACCCGGCAAGCTATTATCAGTATCTTTTTTAAACGCATTCTTTTTGATAAAATCACCATTTTCACCAGATCTTTGATCATCAATGGATTTGATCTCGTCCTGATGAAAATCTACCCTGTAGGATAAGCCAAGCGCCCCAAAGATCCTACTTGGAGTACTTTTAATACTGCCACCTACATTTATATCTGCCTGGAAGCTCTTATTGAACAGATGGGCAATACCGGTCCTAAAAAGGATGTCTGCATATCGATCGCTTTTAATACCCTGATTCTCTATAAAAACACTCCATTTAGGATTTTTAAAGGCGTGGGACAGAGATATTAGATACTCCATCTCCGGAAAATCAGTGCCTATTCTATCGTAAATAAGATTTGTGATCAATACCAATCTGGAGGTGACACTACTTTGAGTGGCAATCATGGCACGGGGAGCTACTATTGGATCTTCCGGATAGAACGGATTATCACCCAAGTTAAAAGTTGCTCCTGCATATACTGAAATGGCCGGGACCAGATCTTTAAGTTGAAACTTGTTGTTAGCTCGCCAGCTATACAAATTTGGTTTTGTACGATCCGGGTTTTTGTAAGGATCATACAATAGGTATTTTATACCCAGTCTATTCCTTGAGAAATCAGTTCTTTTTTCGTTCAGATCAAAAGCGGTATACGTTATATCTTGTTGTACGTAGGTCCCTTCATAAGTAATCTCCAACATTTCACGAAAAAAACCGTATCTGAGTGCAAGATCGGCACCCATTAAGGTCGATTCCTGAGAAAGATCCACATGTTCCCTTTGCTCATAAAGAAAACCCATTTCAGCTTGGATTACTCCTTTCCCAACGGCATAAGCACTTACAGAGAGTCCGGGTCTATTCGAATTTATAACATCGGTATATTGACTTGTCCCCAGAAAAGGAAGCGCAGAACATAGAAAAATGAGATAAAATGGAACAGGATAGGTTTTTAAGCATGCATTCATTAGGCGCTATTTTATTAAACTTTTAAGACATTTGTGCTGCTATTACAACGTTGGAATTGTACTTTTGATATAAATAGTAAATAAAATATGGGTTTTTTAAAGACACTATTGATCATCATTTTGGTGTACTACCTTCTCAAGTTAATTGGAAGATGGTTGGCACCAAAGGTTTTCAATTATGCGGCGAAAAAGACTGAAAGGCACTTCAGAGATGTCTTCGAGCAAGCAAATATGGGTGGAAACAATAGTGAACAGAGAGTTCACGACCAACATAATTCAAAAAAAGCAAACGATTCTTCAGGATCCTCGAAACAAGTAGGGGAGTACATAGATTTTGAGGAAATAGAATAATTTAAGTATTAAGCTTTCAATGAAGGGTATCTCCAAAGAATTTTTCACCCACTTTTTTGTCCTCACTTTTTTTGTGGTAGTAGCCTTGGCCTATTTCCACCCTGTCTTGCAGGGAAAAGTAATAGAACAATCAGACATTATCCAGTACACCGGGATGGCCAAGGAGCAAAACGACTTTAGGGAGTCGAACAAAACAGAACCTTACTGGACCAATGGTGCCTTTGGTGGAATGCCCACCTATCAGCTTGGAGCAAATTATCCTCATAATTATGTAAAAAAATTGGATCGGGTGTTGCGATTCCTTCCGCGACCGGCAGATTACTTATTTCTTTATTTCCTTGGCTTCTATATTCTTTTGTGTTGTATGAAGATCGATTACAGGCTAGCTGTTTTAGGGGCACTCGCCTTTGGTTTTTCTACCTATTTGATCATAATCCTTGGTGTTGGACATAATGCAAAGGCACATGCCATAGCCTATCTCCCAATGATCTTGGGCGGTATCTTCTTAACCTTCAGAAAGCAATATTTTTGGGGCTTTATACTTACCGCTGTTGCCATGGCACTGGAGATCAATGCCAACCATTATCAAATGACCTACTACTTTATGCTGTTGGTGCTTGTAATGGGATTGGTACTGCTGATAGACGCCATTAAACATAGGACAATAGCCGCTTATTTGAGCGCTATAGGAATATTGATCATGGCAGTAGTGCTGGGAATAGCTGTGAATGCTACAGCCCTTATGGCAACAAAGGAATATGCAGACTGGAGCACCAGGGGAACTTCAGAATTGACCATAAATCCGGATGGCTCTCCCAAAGAACAATTAATAGGGCTCGATAAAGAATATATCACACAATATAGCTATGGAATAGTAGAATCCTTAGATCTATTTGTGCCCAGAATGTTTGGTGGCTCTAATAGCGAGGACCTTGGCGCAAAGTCCAAAGCATACGAGTATTTGACTAATCAGGGACTGCCCAGGTCACAGGCTTTAGAGTTTTCAAGAGGGCTTCCTCTGTATTGGGGTGAGCAACCCGGGGTGGCCGGGCCTGCCTATGTTGGGGCGATATTAATATTCCTTTTTATAATGGGTCTTTTTTTGGTAAAAGAAAAAACCAAATGGTGGTTGTTAGGGGGGGTATTGCTATCACTTTTGCTCTCCTGGGGCAAGAATTTTGGTATTCTGACCGATTTTATGATCGATTATTTTCCGTTGTATAATAAATTTAGGGCGGTTTCTTCCATACAGGTTGTGCTGGAATTATGTGTTCCCATTCTGGCTATTTTGGGACTTTCAGCCTTGCTTAATAAAGAAGTTTCAGCTGCTCAAAAGTTAAGGGCATTAAAGTTATCGGTATTTATTACGGGTGGACTAGGCGTTGCCATTTTATTATTAAAGGGAATGTTCGATTTTAACGGACTTAATGATGGTGCCTATCTGCGTTATTTTGGAGATGAGGTGTTGGCTATGATCAAAAGAGACAGAGAAGCCGTCTATCTTAATGACAGCTTCCGATCTATCATCTATGTTATTCTTGCAGCAGCAGCACTTTGGCTATTTATCAAAACAAAAATAAGTAAGTCTATAATGGTCCTTATCCTTGGCTTATTGATCTGCTTAGATCTTGTTGGAGTTGCCCTTCGTTATGTAAATACAGACGATTTTGTGTCGAGAAGAATGATGAATCAGCCATTTCAGGAAACGTCCGTTGATAAACAGATCATTACAGACACCACTGTATACCGCGTGTACGATAGCTCTGAGGGCCTTAATGGTGCCAGGACCTCATATTTCCACAAGTCAATAGGTGGATACCATGCGGCTAAACCAGCTGTTATTCAAGATCTTTTTGATTATCACATTTATAAAAACAACAGACAGGTACTCAATATGCTGAATGTAAAGTACGTACTACAGCAAAATGAGGAAGGAAAGCGCGTAGCTTCCATCAATCCTGAGGCTAACGGCAGTGCATGGTTCGTTGCGCTCCTGCTTCCTGTTAGCTCCGCCAATGAGGAGATCATGGCCTTGGATAGTTTAGATCTAAGCAGCCAGGCAGTTGTTAATACTCAAGATTTTCCTTTGATCAATCAATTCAGATTCCAGGTAGATTCTACATCTAACGTATCCCTGCAAAATTACCAGCCTAACAAGCTCCTGTATAAAACCTCTAATGATCATGATGGGGTAGTGGTCTTCTCAGAATTGTATTACTCAAATGGGTGGAATGCCTATTTAGATGGCCAAAAAGTTCCTCATTTCCGCGTAAATTATGGCTTAAGAGCGCTAAAGATACCCGCTGGAAAACATGAGATACAATTTGCCTTTGAACCCGAAGTGGTTGCTCAGGGAAGTACTATTTCTTTGGCGAGCTCTTTGCTTTTGGCAGTGATTTTTATAGGAGGAGGTTTTTTCACGTTTTGGAGACGTAGGAAAATGAAACGACAAACATGAAAAAGGTACTCATCGTGACCTATTATTGGCCCCCGGCGGGAGGACCGGGAGTTCAGCGATGGCTAAATTTTATCAAGTTTTTACCGGAAAACGGAGTAGAACCTATCCTATACATACCAAAAGATCCACATTATCCAATAAAAGATAACAGTTTAATAAAAGAGGTTCCTGAAGGGCTAACCATCTATCAAAATGCTATTTGGGAACCTTATAAGCTGGCTTCGTTAATTTCAAGTAATAAAACAAGTCGAATAAGTTCGGGGATCATTAAGTCTAAAAAGCAATCTTTATTAGAGCGCATATTTCTATGGGTACGGGGTAATTTCTTTATTCCCGATGCTCGTACATTTTGGGTTAAACCATCCATTCAATTCTTGACAGATATCATTGACAAAGAACAAATTCAGACTGTGATCACTTCCGGTCCGCCTCATAGCCTGCACCTTATAGGGATGGGGTTAAAACAGCGTAAAGCAGTTAAATGGATAGCCGATTTCCGGGATCCATGGACCTCCATAGGCTACCATAAGGAACTGAGATTAACCATGCGTTCTCAAAAGAAACACAAGGCTTTAGAACACAATGTGCTCAATGAGGCAGATGAGATCATTGTGACCAGTAAGACCACTAAACAAGAATTCAGTGCCATTACTAAGAGACCAATAACGGTTATTACAAATGGGTTCAATACAGACTTTGATGGTAGGGCGGAACTCGATACTGATTTCACTATTTCTCACATTGGCTCTCTCTTGTCTGAAAGGAACCCGAAAGTACTCTGGCGTGTTTTGTCAGAATTAACAAAGGAACATCCAAACTTTAAAAAAGTATTGCAAATACAGCTCGTAGGTGTGGTAAGTGAGGACGTGATAAAGGATATCAACGAACACCACTTAGGAAGTGCAGTAAAGGTGTTGCCATATCTTCCCCATGAAGAGGCTCTAAAAGCTCAACAAAGTTCTCAGGTCTTGTTATTGGCTGAGATCAACTCTGAGCAGACCAAAGGGATCATTCCAGGGAAATTATTTGAATATTTGGCAGCCAGACGTCCTATATTGGCGATTGGTCCTGCCGGATGGGAGGCAGGAGACCTGGTACGGGACACCGGGGCCGGAATGGTATTTACATATGAAAATGAAAAAGAGCTCAAAGAAACCATTTGGAAATGGTTTGAAGCCTACAAAAATAAATCACTTGTAATACCAGTATCCGGTATTGAAAAGTTTAGCAGAAAGGAATTGACCAAAAAATTAGCAGCGCAACTATAATGGGAATTGTATTTAAACAGTCATTGAGCAATATGGTCATTACCTATATAGGTTTTGCTATTGGGGCCATCAATACGCTGTTTCTCTATGCCCGTTTTCTAACGGACACCTATTATGGCCTTGTGGGGGTAATCTTGGCTACCTCGGCCATCCTGATGCCCGTTTTAGCCCTTGGAGTACCAAATACCATGATCAAGTTTTTTAGCGGGTACACAGAGAAAAAATCGCAAGATGGGTTTCTTGCCTTTATGTTGGTATTGCCGCTTGTTTTAATTATTCCTATTGGATTGTTCAGCTATATAGCGAATGATACTATTGGCAACTTCATAGGGCAACGTAATTTGATCGTGAAGGACTACGTTTGGCACATTTTCCTTATTGCCATGGCGATGGCCTATTTTGAGATCTTTTATTCCTGGTCTCGTATCCATATGAGATCCGTTTTTGGAAATTTCATGAAAGAGATCTTTACCAGGGTAGGGGTGATGTTGTTGCTTTTTGGTGTTTATGCGAATTATATCTCTATTGACACATTCTTAAAGGCCCTTGTTGGTGTTTATCTTTTGAGAACACTAATCATGAAAATTTATGCGTATTGGCTTAGGATGCCTTCTTTAAATTTAAAGGTTCCTCATAATTTCAGAACTATCCTTACGTATAGTTTTCTGATCATATTAGGAGGTTCTACTGCGGTGATTTTGTTGGAGGTCGATAAATTTATGATCAACCAGTTTATTGAAATTGAGAAAGTTGCCTATTATACTGTAGCCGTATTTATTGCCACAGTGATCTCCGTGCCCTCACGTGCGATGCATCAGATAACCTATCCCATGACTGCGGCTCTTTTAAATCAAAAAGACAAAGAAGGTTTAGGGGTCCTGTACCACAAAAGTTCCCTCACACTTTTTATCATCTCAGGCCTTATTTTTGTGCTGATCCTTTTAAATCTGGGAGATCTCTATCTTCTCCTTCCTGAAAATTACCGGGGCGGATTTAACATTGTCCTGCTGATCGGGTTGGCGAAGTTGTTCGATGCCATGTTGGGGAATAACAATGCCATTCTTTACAATTCTGATCACTATAGGGCCATCTTGTTTCTGGGGGTTTTTCTTGCTATTTGTACCATCCTTTTTAACTGGTATCTTATTCCCAGGATTGGGATAGAGGGGGCTGCACTTGCTACTTTTATTGCTGTTTTTATCTATAATCTTTTAAAACTACTCTATGTAAAGCAAAAATTAGATCTTCAGCCATTTACGAAAGAAACATTTAAGGTGATCTTTCTCTTACTTGTGGTTTGTGCTATTTTCTATGCCTTACAATTCCCTTTTCATCCCTTGGTCAATATTGCGCTAAAAAGTCTCTTGATCATTGCGATGTACATAGCGGTTCTTTATCGTTTTAAAATATCGGAAGATGTTTTTGGTGTCTTGTCAAAATATTTAGGGCCAAAATAATGTAATTGGAAAGCTTACTTTTTTTAAATTTAACTGTGGAGTAGTACAAATAAAAACCCCGCAGGGACGAATCCACCGCGGGGCTTACCAACTAACCAACCTAAAAAACTATCTTATTGTACTCTTCTGCTTCTGCTTCGAGTTACATTGGTCTTACTTGCAGATCTTGACGTTGCTTTAGGACCACTTCTTTTTATACTTGTTGTCTTGCGACTAGCAGTTGTTCTCTGCGCACGCTCGGGACGTTTGGTAGCAGCCTTACTTCTGCTTACGACATTTTTGCTTGGCGTACGTACCACTTTTCTTTGCGTGACTGCTTTTCTGACATTACTTCTACCATTGGTTCCTGAGGATTTCCTTTTCACCTGTGTAGACTTTGTACCTCTTGCCTGAGTACTAGATCTGTTACCATCAATACTTCTGTAAGATCTTTTACTATCTACGCTTCTGTTAGATCTTTTACTATCTATACTTCTGTTAGATCGCATGGTTTCAGTCCTGGAGGCAGTTCTGCCATTACTAGCTACTTTATTGCTACGACCGCTTTTAGTATCCCTCAGTTGTCCATTGTCGCGTCTACCTTTAGTATCACGAAACTGTCTATCATTACGGGCATACCCATCATTCCTTCTGCTGTTATTATTTCTGGCTACCACACGGTTGTCGTTACGATAGACCCTATTTCTCTCATTCCTGTTATTATATCTATAGCGCTTTCCTACCTTGGCATAGGCTCTTCTATAGTTATTGTGATAAGGCCTGTAATAAGTATAGCGTAACGGGGCATAATACCTTCTGTAAGGGTTGTTATACACCAGACAAAATCCAAGGGCAGGTCTCGCAAAATAAGAGTGATATGGGTTGTAGGTATAATACCTGTTGTACACATTTATATATCCATTGAATCTGCTGAATAGACCTCTATTGTTATAGTGTACATACAAGCCACCAACACGTCTTAGCCTGCCGTTGTTATACCAAACATTGATTCCACCTATTTGAGAAACACGACCGTAATAGTCATAGTATATAGGTACATTCTCTACCTGGATCACGGCTCCATAGTCATCATACTGAACGAAAGGACTATAGTCAAATCCTGAATTGAAGGTTACATTGGCTCTGCCACGGTTGAAGTTGGCACCAATATTTACCTGGTTGTCAATATAAAAATCGAACTCACCATCGCGATAAACAGAAAAGGTAATTCCATTTTCCACAAAGATCACGGAGTTATTATAGCGAAACACATTGCTGATAGCAACGTTTTCTTCCAAGGTCGTGGCCCCTACTGAGCTACTCAGTGCAAAGGCTCCTAAAATGAGTAGTAGATTTTTCATGACACAAATTTTAAAAATTCAGAATGCAACTATTTACATTCCTCTTGGATATACCAAACAGCGTGCCAGAAAATAGAAATAGTTTATAACATATTGATATGCAGCATATTAAAAATATAATAAATTTTAAAAAGACACAATGAGTACTTAAAAGTGGAAGGATAGGTGCCGCCTAGAATATAAAAAAGGGATGCATTTCAATAATAGGCCTTTTTACCCAATTTTCGATCTCAAATAGGCTGCGGTATACCCATTTTTGCCAGCTACTACTTCTTCCGGAGTTCCTTCTGAGACCAAATTTCCTCCCTGTTCTCCCCCTCCGGGACCCAGATCTATTAAATAATCTGCACATTTGATCATTTCCAAATTATGCTCAATCACCAATACGGAATGCCCACTGCTAATAAGAGCATCTAAGGACTTTAATAATTTTCTTATATCGTGAAAATGCAAGCCCGTTGTTGGTTCGTCAAAAATAAACAGCGCTTTTTCTTTGGAAGCACCTTTAACCAGGAAGGTAGCTAACTTTATACGTTGCGCTTCTCCACCGGACAGGGTAGAGGAGGACTGGCCCAGAGTAACATAACCGAGGCCAACATCTTGTAAAGGAGTAAGTTTTGAAACGATCTTGGATTGCTGGTGAAGCTGAAAAAAGTCGAGGGCATTATCTATGGTCATATGTAAGACGTCATCTATATTGACCCCTTCAAAGTTGACCTCCAGAATTTCTTTTTTAAAGCGTTTACCTCCGCAAGTATCGCATTCTAAATGCACATCGGCCATAAATTGCATCTCTACCCTGATCTCTCCTTCTCCTTTGCATTTTTCACAACGGCCACCATCAACATTAAAAGAAAAATGCTTGGCCTGGTAGCCTCTGAGCTTGCTCAGTTTCTGGGATGCAAATAAATTCCGGATGTCATCATAGGCCTTAATATAAGTGACCGGATTAGATCGTGAGGATCTGCCAATGGGGTTCTGATCTACAAATTCTATATGCTTTATATCCTTGTATTTCCCTTGTATCTCTGTATGTTGCCCTGCTTTAGCCCCATATCCTCCCAACTCTTTTAAAAGAGCCGGATATAAGATCTTTTTAACCAGGGTACTTTTACCACTTCCCGATACACCGGTAATAATAGTGAGCATGTTTAGGGGAATGGTTACATCAATATTATTCAAATTGTGCTCCCTTGCACCTATGACCTTAATATAATTAGGACTAGTTCTACGCGTTTCCGGTACGGCAATTTCTTGCTTTCCACTTAGGTAGTCTGCTGTTAAGGAATTGGCCATCAGAATCTCCTGAAAAGTGCCACATGCCACTACTTCTCCTCCAAAGGTACCTGCTTCCGGGCCTATGTCTATGATAATGTCTGCGGCTTTCATTATATCTTCATCGTGCTCTACCACAATGACCGTATTACCAAGATCTCGTAAGGAACACAGCACATCAATTAAATTCTCAGTATCCCTGGGATGAAGGCCAATACTGGGCTCATCTAAGATATACATGGATCCAACAAGACTACTTCCAAGCGATGTGGCCAGGTTAATACGCTGACTTTCACCGCCAGAAAGGGTGTTCGATTTTCGATTGAGTGTTAAGTATCCCAATCCAACCTTATCGAGAAAGTCTAACCGAGTGTTGATCTCCTTAAGCAATCTGCTGGCGATCTTTTGGTCATGATCTGAAAGAACCAGATCCTCAACAAAGGTTTTTAAATGGATTATGGGACTTTCCACCAGATCCGATATTGAACTTCCATTGATCTTTATATAGGCCGTTTCTTTGCGCAATCTTTTCCCTTTGCATACCAGACAGCGTGTTTTGCCACGATAGCGGGAAAGCATTACCCGGTTTTGGATCTTGTAGCTCTTGTCCTCTAGTTGTTTAAAGAATTTCGTTATCCCAATAAAATGTTCATTGCCTTCCCAAACAAGATTTTTTTGTTCCTCTGTTAACTGAAACCATGGCTTATGTATGGGAAAATCGAAGGTATAAGCGGCATTTACCAGTTGATCCCTATACCAACTCATGCTTTCCCCTCGCCAGGGAAAAACGGCATTTTCGTAAACTGAAAGTGAAGTATTAGGAATAACAAGGTCTTCATCGATTCCTATTACATCCCCGTACCCCTCACATTTAGGGCAGGCACCGTAAGGGTTATTAAAACTGAATAAATGGACGTTAGGCTCCAAAAAGACCATGCCATCTAGTTCAAAGGCATTGCTAAATGGTGTTTCTTCTCCCGTAGCTACTTCTTCGATAATACAATCTCCTTTCCCTTCAAAGAAGGTTGTGTCTATGGCATTTGCCAAACGGTTGTAGAAATCTTCATCATCCTTTTTTACGATCCTATCTACCACCAGGTACAACTGATCACCTACTTTTTGATGCAATTCCTCATCAATTCTGTGAATGGTTCCCCCGTACTTTATCCTGGCATACCCCTGCTTGGACAGAAGCTGCAGTGTTTTCTTCTTATCCCTGTCTTCTGGAATGGTGATGGGGGCCAATAATAGAAGTTTGGCGTTTTCTTCAAACGTCTTAACAAAAGAGACCACATCTGTCACCCTATGTTTTTTAACCTCATTACCAGAGATGGGGGAATAGGTCTTGCCTATACGAGCAAATAATAGTTTTAAATAATCATAGATCTCAGTGCTTGTACCAACGGTAGACCTGGGATTGGTGGAATTCACCTTCTGTTCTATGGCAATTGCCGGAGCAATACCTTTTATTGAATCTACCTTGGGTTTATCTAATTTTCCAAGGAATTGTCTGGCATAGGAGGAAAGACTTTCAACATAACGTCTTTGACCTTCTGCATACAGGGTATCGAACGCAAGACTAGATTTACCTGAACCGGAAAGACCGGTAATGACCACCAATTTATTCCTGGGGATCACCACATCAATATTTTTTAGATTGTGTAGCTTAGCCCCTTTAATAATAATGTTATGCTTTGGATCTACCTCTGTAATTGTGGTCATAAGAATCAGAAAGTTGCAAAGATACAATATGTCAAAACCAAACGCCAGTTGAATAAAAGAAGGAATTGAAAAATGTTAAAACGTAACCTTTATTATTGATAACTCAAATTTTTTCTATCTTTGGATTGTTAATCGAATAAACTACTGCCTATAAAGCAACATTACTTTTTTGAAAAGGATTAAAAAAAGTCGCATCCTACACAAATAATGCGACCCCTGAATTGAACCAAAAAAGTAATTGTATGCAAACAACGATTGACGATGCTATTCTCATTAGTAATTATATCAATGGTGATGAACGAGCCATTGAACTACTCATAAACAAACACAATCAGCGCCTAAGCAGCTATATATACTCCAAGGTACATGACATGTCCATTACCGAGGATATATTTCAAGATACCTTTATTAAGGTAATAAGCACCTTGAAACGCGGCCGCTATAATGAAGAGGGGAAATTCTTACCATGGATCATGCGTATTGCCCACAATCTGATCATAGACCATTTTCGGCGCAATAAGCGGATGCCAAAATATCAGGGGAATAAAGAATTCAATATCTTCTCTGTACTCACTGATGACAAACTAAATGCTGAGAAGCAGCTTATTAAAGAGCAAATAGACCAGGATCTGGAATTGCTCATTGAACAATTGCCCAAAGATCAGCTGGAAGTTCTTCGAATGAGGATTTTTCAAGATATGAGCTTCAATGAGATCGCGGAGAATACTGAGGTTAGCATTAACACTGCTTTGGGACGCATGCGCTATGCATTGATCAATCTGCGCAAGATCATTGAGAAGAATCAAATTGTTTTAACGAATTAATTGGTCTTAGGGCGAAGAATTCCATGATTGCTCCATATCTGCCGTTATTTAGGGGTAACCACAGATATTATGCAAAAGACATACTCAAAACATCCAAAACATTGTAAGCTTATCACCGCTAAGCCCGGTACGGTCGATTTTCTTCTCAACTATTCAAAATCACTTCATATAAGAAAGGTGAAGGGTATGACCATTGAGAGCATGTTAAATTGATAGGCAAACAAACTTTCATTTCATAGAGATTCGTAAAACATTGTTCGTATAAAGAAAAGGCACTTTTAAATAAAGGTGCTTTTTTTTATGCAGTTACCTGCCCAGAATTACTACTAAGGGTAGCCCCGTTCTATGCCAAATTCAAAGGCTGCCAAATACGAATATGTATGTTCACATCAAGAATCGGGTGTTTGACAACATTGTTTTTCCTGAGGGGGGTTGTTTGGGTACTTTTAAATTGTTATTGAAAAACAAGTAGCTCAAATTAATAAAACAACGCGAGCTCATAAGCATCGCTAACGAACTTTAAAGAAACCAAAAGATTATCTAACTATGAAACCACTAAAGGAAGACTCAATATTAGTTCATGATTACATCAGCGGGGATGAAAAATCATTAGAAATTTTGATCAACAGACACAACCAGAGAATAAGTAGTTTTATTTATTCGAAAGTAATGGACCGGGATGTTACTGAAGACATATTCCAGGACACATTTATTAAGGTGATCAAAACCCTAAAAAAAGGTAATTACAGCGAAGAAGGGAAATTTCTTCCATGGGTAATGCGCATTGCACACAACCTTATTATAGACCACTTCAGAAAAAACAAGCGTATGCCTAAATTTGAGGGCAGCGACGATTTTAATATCTTCTCCGTAATAGGGGATGATAAATTAAATGCAGAAAAACAACTCATTAAAGATCAGATAGACAGTGACTTAACCCTGCTCATTGAGGAATTGCCAGACGATCAAAAAGAAGTTCTGTTGATGCGAATCTATAAGGATATGAGTTTTAAAGAGATCTCTGAAAACACGGGAGTAAGTATTAATACAGCCCTTGGTAGAATGCGTTACGCATTAATCAATCTCAGAAAAATCATTGACAGACACAACATCGTTTTAACGAATTCGTAGTTCACAACACTATTTACAATATTTCCATATAGGTTGCGTTATCTTATCATAACGACATCACAATCATATGGAAAAAATTTACTCAACTAAAAAAAATGCCTTTGCCATTCCAAGAGTAGGACCGGAAACGATCCAATTTTTGTTGGCTTATTCTAAAGCACTTAGAATTGTAAAACACAGGCAATTCAGTTTCGAAATGATCCTGAACTAAGAACTACGGCTCGCATTAGCGGGCCTTTTTTTTTGCATACTCCTGAAGTACTTTTTTTCTCCCAATTGTGCGGGTAATGATATCTTTCTCCAGGTCCCATCCCCGGGCAGGAGAATATTCCCTTCCATACCATATGATCTGAAGGTGTAGGTCATTCCACAATTCTTTGGGAAACAGGCGTTTAGCGTCACTTTCAGTTTTTATCACGTTCTTACCTGTTGAAAAACCCCAGCGATACATCAATCTGTGGATATGCGTGTCTACAGGAAAGGCTGGAATACCGAAAGCTTGTGAAACCACTACACTGGCTGTTTTATGGCCAACGCTTGGAAAAGTTTCTAATAGTGTAATATCTTGAGGAACTTCTCCCTTATACTCTTCCACCAGCATCTTAGACAGACCGTAAATACCTTTCGATTTCATAGGGGAAAGACCTACGGGCTTTATGATCTCCCTAATCTCCTCTACAGATAATTTGATCATATCATAGGGATTATCGGCCCTTTCAAACAATTTTGGCGTAATCTGATTGACGCGTATATCCGTACTTTGTGCAGAAAGTAAGACGGCTATTAGCAAAGTATAGGGGTCCTTATGCTCCAAAGGAACAGGAATAACCGGGTATAATTCATTCAGGATTTTAATAGTAAAATCAACTTTTTCAGATTTGGTCATATATGATTACTTTTACGGCCACAGTTAAAAAAAAAGCGAATGAAAACAATTCAAGTAGGGGACAAAGTACCCCAATTTACATCAAAAGACCAAGACGGAAACGAAATTAAACTCTCTGATTACAAAGGAAAAAAACTCGTGGTTTTTTTCTACCCCAGGGCCAATACTCCGGGTTGTACCGCAGAGGCTTGTAATTTAAGGGATAATTATAAAGAGTTACAGGCGCAGGGCTATCATTTATTGGGAGTCAGTGAGGATACACAAAAGAAACAAGCTAGTTTTAGGGACAAGTTCGAATTCCCATTTCCGTTACTGGCAGATGAGGATCACACGGTGATCAATGCCTTTGGAGTTTGGGGCCCAAAGAAATTTATGGGCAAAGAATACGACGGGATCCACAGAAAAACTTTTATTGTGGATGGTAAAGGAACTGTAGAAAAGGTAATTGATAAAGTTAATACCAAGGATCACGCTGCACAGATCCTATAAGTAAAATGGTAACATTAAAAAGCCCTGACATCAATCAGGGCTTTTTTTATACTTCTTCTTTTTCAGCGGTCACGTGTTTAGTAAAAAGCTTTTTCTTCTTAATGATATCTGCGACCCCTTCTGGAAGCATTTCCTCCCAACCTTTCTCACCACTAGTGATTTTTTTAAGGACATCTCTGGAAAAAATATCCATTATTTCCGTATCGTAGTCAATGATGTCCATCACTTTACCATTGTATTTAAAGAACTTGTAAAGTTCCTTCATCCTCGGGTGCACCTTAATATTATTACTGGTCATGATCTGCCCGGTCTCAGGATTTTTCATGGGGTAGAGATAAACCTTGAGGTCCTTAAAGAAAAGTTTTCCAAAGGCTTCTAGAATACCACCACTCAAGTGCCTGTAGTACTTTTCGTCGAATATTTCCACTAAATTATTTACCCCCATAGTAAGGCCAAGCTTTGCCTTAGTAAAGTTTCCGAGGTACTCCACTAACTTATAGTATTCCTGAAACTTGGAAATAAGTACTGTATGGCCAAGAGAGCATAGTAATTCTGCTCTGTCCATAAAATCTTGTTCATCAATTTCCCCCGACGCCCGCAAATTGGAAAGGGTTATTTCGAACATCACTATGGTATTTTCCTCTTCCACAGTTTGTTCCCGGATGAAAATGTCATAAGATTTTTGAAACATGTCCATATTTACCTTGGTAACCGGTCTAAAGCTACCACGTAGGGCCAAAATATTCTTTTTATATAATACAGCAGCCGGCAAGAGATTGTTTCCATCAGGGCCGAACATAACCGCATCGGTCATATCATTTCTAATCAACTGAAGGCTCATCAAACGGTTATCCACATTCTTAAAGTTAGGACCGTTAAAATTCACCATATCGATCTCTACCGTATCTCTATCCAGGTGATCGTAGAGATATTTTAAAAGTTTTCTAGGCTTGTTGTACTTGTAAAATGCACCATATATCAGGTTTACGCCAACAATACCTAACGTTTCTTGTTGTAGCCGGGCTTCATTTTGTTTAAACCGTAGATGTAAAATAATTTCATCGTATTCCTTTTGATTGGGATCTAATTGGAACATGATTCCAACCCAGCCATGACCTTTATAACGTTTTGAAAAATCTATGGTAGCTACCGTATTGGCATAGGTAAAGAAGAGTCTGTCTGGATGGTCCTCCCTTGTAATACGCTCTTCCATCAATTGCATTTCATGGCCAAGCATCTTTTCCAAACGACTTTGAGTTACATATCTCCCATCCTTTTCTGTACCATATATGGCATCACTAAACTTTTTGTCATAAGCACTCATTGCCTTGGCAATGGTCCCAGAGGCTCCACCAGATCTAAAAAAATGCCTGGCGGTCTCCTGACCCGCGCCTATTTCTGCGAAGGTTCCGTAAATAACCGGGTTGAGATTTATGCGGAGAGTTTTGGCCTTTATGGAAGGTATGTTTTCAAATGCAGGATCTTGATTTAAAACTGAAGACATTCAACGGGTTTTACGGTAAACAAAGTTAACAAGAATGGGCTATCTTTTAAATAAATAAGTCATAAATTTGAATAAAATAGATGAGCTGTTGAAATTGACTTTTTTGGGAACAGGAACCTCACAAGGAATCCCAGTTATCGGGAGCACTCATCCGGTATGCCTGAGTAAAAATCCAAAAGACAAAAGACTACGCGTTTCAGTCCTTATTTCATGGGACAATTTTAACTATGTGATCGATTGTGGCCCCGATTTTAGGCAACAAATGCTACGAAATAAGGTTACCAAACTAGATGGTATTCTATTTACCCATGAACATTCTGACCATACCGCCGGTATAGATGACATTCGACCCTTTTTTTTTCGTCAGGGAGATATCCCCATTTATGCTCATCAACGGGTAATAGATTCTTTGAAAATTAGGTTCGACTATATCTTTTCTGAAAACAACCGATATCCGGGAGCGCCCGGCGTTAAAGTTAATAAGGTGGAAAATGGACATCCATTTCAAGTAGGGAATTTATACGCCCATCCTGTTGAGGCTTTTCATAACCGTTTGCAAGTATTTGGATATCGTATAAAAGACATCGCATATCTTACAGATGTAAAATCTATAGATGATAAAGAAATAGAAAAGATAAAAGGGGTTAAAGTATTGTGCATTAATGCATTACGTATAGATTCTCATCATTCACATTTTAACCTTGAAGAAGCACTTGCCTTTGTCCAAAAAGTACAACCAGAACGAGCTTATTTTACCCACATTAGTCATTATATGGGGTTTCATGAGGAGGTAGAAAAGACACTTCCAGAGAATGTACATTTAGCCTACGATAATTTAATAGTAACCACAGACAAATGAAAACAAGGATATTTTTATACTTATTTATTTTCTCTTCTTTGATTGCGCTTTACCTCTACGTAAGCGGCGATAAAAGAGTAGCAGCCGGTGATGAAAAGATTACTGAATTAAAGCTTTCAATAGAACAATTGGAGGATTCTCTGAGAACTACACAATTAAAGGTGCTAGATATGCAGTATTTTTCTTTGGAAAACAATGACGATGCCCTTGTGTATTATGATCATTTATCACTTGAAGATCCCGCCCGCTATATTGCTGATAAATTATTAGAGACCAATGAAACAAAAGGAGATAATCCTATGATTCCATACGAAGGAATGGTAAATGATTTTAAGATCAATAAGATAAAAGTTTTAAATCACAAATGGATCATAGCCGATTTTTCAGATGGTAAGTACTGGGGAGAGCTATTTATCCAATATGAGTTAAAGGATAATTTGTCTGTTGATTTTACGCTCGCAGACTATTTGTTATATACCCGTAGCAATTAAATATGCCTCTTTAACCAGGCGTTCATAGCATAGAAGTTTTCCTGAGACACTCCATGTCCCGTTGGAAATTTTTCAAAGATATGGTCTATACCCAGCTTTTCTAATATTGGTGGTGTCCTTTGGGCCCATGTGAAAGGGATCACGGGATCTACCTCACCGTGGGAGATATACATCTTTAGATGGCTATGATCCTTTTTCTCATAAGATTCCACCAGTGTTTTCTCATCTATATAGCCACTGAGGCCTATTACATTTTGCACCATATCAGGATATGAAAGTGCAATTGCTAGGCTGAGTACCGTACCCTGGCTAAATCCCAATAGCGAAATTTTATTAGTATTTAAATGGTAGGCTTCAATAGCCTCCTGAATAAATGCCACCATTTTGTCAACAGATTTCTTCGCCTGTTGTACATCGCTCCATTTACCAAAATTAGCATCGAAATTAATGGCGTACCATGCATAACCATAAGGGGGCATGGGATAAGGTGCCCTCACTGAAATAACGCACAATTCAGGCGGAAGTTCCGGGGCAAAAGAAAACAGATCTTCCTCATTACTGCCATAGCCGTGAAACAAAAATAGCGCTGCGGCTTTATTTGTATTTGTTTTAGGAGGACGAACAAGATGCTCAAGAGACAAGGGGAGGGTAGTCATGTTATTGAATAAAAGTGAACCATTTTTGAAAATATGGACCTAGTACAGGTAAAGGGTTTAATTTGCCACTTATAGCGCCTAGAAATCCATAGATCCACATTACAAAGTAAAAAATATAAAGGGCTATCCAGGCGTATTTAGAGAACCAAACACTAAGGAAAAGCGCACAGCCAAGAAAAACCAAATGCAATCCAAAAGCCTGTCTTGTATGAAACCTTGCATAGGCATTCTTAGGTTCTGAGTTCATGGATATGGCAATCAATGCTCCAACGATGGTAATATATGCCGCTATTGCGGTCCCTTTCCCTTCCTTAATCTCTTGTGTGGTCATCGTTCTATTACTAATTTCTCTAAGCCAAAAGTAATTGGTCGTTCACTATAACACCATAAACACTTCCTTTTCCTTTCTGACCAATGAACATACTGTTTTTTGAGGTTGAACGAAGGTTGTCTTTCTTAATTTCTGACTTCCCCTCAGGAGTAAATAAGCTTAAGTTAGCCGGTTGGCCCTCTTTAATGCTTACTGTTGTTAGACCAAATCGCTCTCTTCCCTTAGTAAGTAACCTAATAGAAGTTTCTGTATTAAAAATAGCATTGAGAATTCCGAAAGCCGATTCGAGGCCTGCTGACCCAAAGGCTGCATGATCGAACTCTATTCGTTTTTCTTCTATGTCCATTGGGAGATGATCTGTTGTTACCATATCGATAACCCCGTTCTTTAATCCTTTTTTTAACGCTTCGGTATCCTTTTTTGTGCGAAGCGGAGGTAATACCTTATAATTTGTTTCAAATTCATCCAAGACTTCGTCAGTAAAGCAAAGGTTATGCAGCGCTACGCTACAACTTACATCTAAACCTTTCTTTTTGGCCTCAGCAATTAGGTTTACTGCATTAGCGGTCGAAATGGTTGGAATATGGAGCTTACCTCCCGTGTATTCTAGTATAAAAAGATCGCGTGCTATCTGTATTTCTTCAGATAAAGAAGGAATACCCTTTAGCCCAAGTGCAGTAGACATACTTCCTTCATTGACCATACCATTGGCGGCAATTGATAAGTCCATAGGGTAGGAGAGGACCAAACCATTAAATCCTTGCGCATATTGCAGAGAAATCTTTAATAAGTTAGAGTTCATAACCGGCCTTTTAAAGTCGTAAAAGGCTACAGCACCTGCATTCTTCATATCGAATAGCTCGGCAAGATCGTTACCTGCACTGTCCTTAGTGAGAGCCCCCATGGGATGTACTCTTGCTCCTTTTTCACCGGCAGTTTTCTTTAAAAAGACAATATCTCCACTTGTATCGGGAATTGGCCTGGTATTGGGGTTTAAGACAATATCCGTAAAGCCACTGTAGGCGGCAACCTTAATTCCATTTGCAAGTGTTTCGCGTTCTTCATAGCCCGGTTCACCAAAACTTACACTGCTATCTATCCATCCTTTTGACACATAGAGATGAGGCAAGGAAATCACTCTGGTCTTTGAATCTAATTTTATTGAAGCCGCGATCTTTTCAATGTTTCCATTTTTGATCCATATATCTCGTACTTTTTGATGCAATCCACGGTTGTCTTCGTCGAGGATAGTTGCTGATTTTAGCAGTATGTTCATGTAAGTACTTTTTGAATGATTACTTCTGTCAGAATAAAAAGCAGTGCTAAAATAGCAAACCATTTCCAAAGGCTCGTTACTGCATTGTCATTTTCAAATTCATTGAATAGCTCAGAGATCGATCTTCTTATGGTTACTCCCTGCATTGATTCTATTTCCAAATATGACAGATTACTCTCGTCTCTTGAATAATTGAAGCTTAAAGATCTATTTTGTTTAGTGTTCTTCAACTCGTAAGTTCCAGGTGCTTTAGGGTATTCTGAAAACCAAAGTCTCGTTTTTTTACCAATAGACTGTTGCATTGGAATAAATTCTTCCCCTTCTTTTTGAATGCTGATTATTCTGTCTTGCTGCATTAGTTCAGGGATATCTATACTGTTGTCCCTCCCCATATTGTAATAAAGTGCAGCTAATTTTCTGCTTTGCAACGCTATGGCATATACACTTGGAACTATCAGTGGGGAACTTTTAAAGTTAGAGTTGGCATATTCAATGGAAGCCGTAAAAACAAATACATTTTCTTTATTTGCCAAAAAAGGTGCTGCATTGGCGTAGGACAAAATATTAGAGGCATTTCCATTTAAAGTGTAATACTCCTTAACATTGGGATATTGAAAATTTTCGATCCTATCTTTGAATACATTTACAAATAGTGGATGTGCGTAATTTATATCAGTAATTTCTTGAGATACAACTAATTTATTGCCATAGGAGAAACCATAGCCCGATAATAAGCTATTAACGTTTCTGGAATTCATATCCTCAGAAGGGATAACTATCATACTGCCACCTTGTTGCAGGTAATCTTTTATTTTTGCTTTTCTTTCGCCGATAAGGATTACCCTAGGCATCTCTTGTCGAACGGAAAGTTCGATTAAGGTCTATCTCGAAAGTACGAATGTCCGCTAAATTTGCGACGTTATGGTCATAAATTTTATTTTTTCCCGCGTATTAATATTGAAAAACAACTCGTTGTCATACGCCAGCCCCATATCGGATAAGCTCACTCTTCCTTTAATTTCTTCGTTTGCCGGAAGGGTAAAGACTATTTTAGACTTCCCATCCGGATTGTATTTTACCGCGGCTTTAGCGATAAGCGACTCTCCATTGTATGCGGAAATAGGAGTTGATTCGAACTCCGAACTACCAGAGACAAGTACTGCCAAATTCTTTTCAGGAGAATTACCGGCTTCTAAATAGAGCGAGTCTATCGAAATATTGCTCATATTCTCAACACGGAGTGGAACAAAATAATTCTCTATTCCTTTAACAGAATCGCGAATATTTAAAGCCATCGACTTTTGAAAATCGGAGAATACGATTAACTTTTTAATGGTCTTCGGGCCCTGGCTGAAATAAGTGCCACTTTTCAGTAAAATGTCATCCAAGCTAAGCTGATTAGTGCTAAATGGAAGTTGCAGCAGCTCATTTTGGATGTCATTGATAGTGACATCCTTATATTCTTCATCGTTGGTGAATAAAGTAAAGGATGCTTCCGTGGGAATGGCATCAATGAGTTCCTGAATGGTCTCGCCTAATAAAGAACTATTATCCTTCCGAAGTTGCAGACTGTGGGAATTATCCAGATAAATAACCATTTCTTGCTCCTGTAAGGCTGTGGAATTAGCCATAAAAGGCTGGGCAAAGGCAAAGATCAAGGATGCAAAAAGAGCCATTCTTGTGAACAACAGCAACCATCGTTTTAACGACTGACTTCGTTGTGATTTGGCCACCACCTTTTGAAGGAGTTTTACATTCGTAAAAGGGGTTTTCTTAAATTTTCGAAGTTGTAAAAGATGAACTAGGACAGGAAGTAGGAGGAGCCATAAGGCCCAAAGTAGTTGCGGATATTTAAACAACATTCCCAAGAAACATTTGGCAAATATACGTAAATTTTAAGAGGAGCATAGACCTTGTAAATTTTAATAGATTATATGTATACCTGAATTTTTTGTTGTAACCCCAGGAACTAGCAAAAGAAATAAAAGTCGGTCATGTCCTTCATAGAAAGATCTTCCAAAAAACTCCGTATCTGTTTCTGTGCCTTTGCATTGGCCACGGTAATTATGCTTTTTGGATTTTTCATCTTTCCAATTACGGTATAGGATGAAAGTATTTGCCCGTAGATTTCTTTTCCAATTTTGTTTGGATTATCACATACCCAGTAAAAAGGAATTTTTTGCTTTCTCAGAAGTTTTGCCACGGTCTTGCCTTTATTTCCGGCACCCCATATCACCAAAGGACGATTTGCATCCCATTCTAGTTTCAAAAAATAGTAGACCTTCAGGTCAAGGAAATAGTTTTGTGCATAGTGTTCGCTGGTGCGCGATGTGCGTGTGTCGTAATCTCGCCACATATGTAATACTTCGTCACATGGCAGACAAGTTAGTCCGGAGGTAAACATACGAAATGCCAGATCGTAATCTTCCGGGTAGCGATTCTCATTAAATGCGCCACATTGGTCCAGATCTTCCTTATGGAGCATCCAGCAGGGAGATGGGATCACACATTCTTTATACCGCTCTTCAAAGTTAGACCCTGTATGCGTTAAGTTATTTAGCCATTCTTCATAGCGTCTGTATCCATTGCTAATGCCACTTGCAGAGAAATAACGGACCTTTCCAAGCGCAATATGCCCGGGCCCCGACATTTGTAAGGCAGAGACCATAGTTTTGATCTTCTGAGGCTTCATAACATCATCAGAATCCATACGTGTAATAAAACGGCCAGAAGATGCCGAATAAGCCGTTCGCATTGCCATGATAATTCCGTCGCCTTTATTTGAATGCACTTTAATTCTGGGGTCTTTTTCTGCGATAGACTTCAGTATTTGGCGGCTGTTATCTGAAGAATGGTCGTCTACTGCTATTACCTCCCATTGTAAATAGGATTGACCTTGAATTGAGGCTATGCACTCAGGCAGGTAAAGCTCAGTATTCTTAAACGGAATGAGAATACTTACGAGTTGGTTCATAAGAAGAAATGATAATGATCTTATTTTTAATTAAGGTAAAGGAATGATTTTTTTTGACAGATCAATGATTTTGTTATTAATGCCCTACACTTTAATCAGATTTATGGAGTGCTTTGTTTATCGCTTTTAGCGCTAAAGGGGCCATTATTTCGTATCCGGCTTTTGTGGGGTGTACACCGTCATTCGCCAGATCACTATCCATACCATTCTTATCATTGACGAGAGCAGCATAATAATCCAAATAATGCACTCCGGCTAGTTCTGTGTATTCTTTGATCATCGCATTCAAAGCCGGGATTTTTTTGTGAGGCTCCGGGCCAGGTCTCCAAGGGTAGTCAGATGCAGGTAAGACGGAGCACAGTATCACTTTAATATTATTGGCTTTGGCCAATTCTGCCATAGATTTTAAGTTGCCCAAAATCTCATCCAGGGTCATAGGGCCTGTGTTTCCGGCAATATCATTAGTGCCTGCAAGGATAACAACCACTTCTGGTTTCAGATCAAGAACATCTTGTCTAAATCTCACCAGCATTTGTGGCGTAGTCTGACCTCCAATACCTCTGTTAATAAAGGGCCTGTCCTTAAAAAAGGAGGGCATGGCTTGCAGCCAACCAATGGTTATGGAATTGCCAAAAAATACAACTCGTCCTTCTGATGGCATCATCTTTAATTCTCGATTATCTATTTGAAATTCTTTTAGTTGAGCCCAGTCCTGGGCAAAAACAGATCCTGTTGAGAGTATAAAACAAAAGACCGCAAGAAATGGGATTCTTTTCATCAAATAACAGAAATAATATATACCTTGAAAAGATACTAAATAAGATAGTTGCGCACCAAAAAACCCCGCTTTAATAAAGCAGGGTTTTTAAAAATTTTCTTTTTATGGGCTATTCGCAGGCTATATCTTCGCCAGTGCTGTCCCAGCAATGCCAAAGTATATCCTCAAAATAGGCAGCTGCTCTAACTCTACCTTCATAGGTGTCTCGACTCCATTCTATATCCACTTCTGTAAATTCCTGAAGGTTAGAATCATAGACGTTAGAATAGAAGTACGCATCAAAATCTCCATCTTGTAATCCATATTCCAGGTAACTATTTCTAAACGGATCCGCATTTTGCTGATCGTCTAATGCACGAACCCAGGTATAGCGTATAAATCCAATTTCATCACCAGATCGCTCCCAGTTTATTTGCAACATAGGATCTGGTCTGTCTGGTCCCTGGTTAAGGATCCAAGAGCCACTGTTTCCATCTAAGGATGAATTTCCGCTAAACCATAAAAAGTCTTCGAAGTTATCCGGCCCCATTTTGGTTATGTACATATTCCAGGCTACGCCATTTGCCGATAATTGTCCTGTAAGACGGGCCGTATATTGGCTGGCAAAGCCATCAACGCTATAGGTCCATTCCCAGGTGTCATCTGAAATTTTCTCAGGCGTTTGTGAAAAAGCTGCCTGAAAAGAAGCTACCGGTACGGCCAATGTTGTATAAAGAGCAGAGCTCCATACTCCAACTACAATACGGGAGAACACCCAGTTTCCGTTGGGCGCCTTGTTATCATAGACAAGGGTTGTAGATTTTCCTGAGTTACCATTGTCCTCAAAAGCTTCAAAATCGAAGGCCATGGACTCAAATGGAGGTAATTCCGGAGACGTTCCCTGTTCATTAATTTCTGTTGATTTTTCGCAAGAGGTTGCAAAGATCATGATCAGAGTCAACATAAGACCTGATAATTTCCAATTTTTCATACTTGTATATTTAGTTTATTTTTCCTGAAATATTCTGTTTTCATAACGCTCTAAAGCCCATAAAAGTATCAGCAATACAAATATTTATTGGAGAAATAATGATAGTCAAATTATCTCAATTGATTCAGAATAAAGTTGGTTTGATTAATGTCTAAGCATTTAGTTAGAAAATACACTGAACATAACCAAGTAGTCTATGTTATAGGGTCTTAGTATTTAGCACTCTTTCCGTTCGTCTGAGTGGTATTAATAAAGGCCCGAATGTCATCATTGGCCTGTTTCAGATCCTCTCTTCGAAGGTACATCATATGACCACTTCGGTATCCTTTAAATTGGAGCCTGTCTTTCATACGACCGCTGGGATCTACCTGCCACATTGTATACTTGGCATTAAAGTAAGTGGTGGCCCCATCGTAATAGCCACTTTGGATCAGTACGTTCAAATAAGGGTTCTGAGCCATGGCCTGTCGGAGATCGTCTCTGGTATTGTCGTTTTCGTTGTTCCATGGTCTTACAGGTCCAAACATATTGTACTTGATGTCTGTTTTAAATTTAAGTTCCTCCTGCAGATAATAATTAATAGCCGGAGTAAAACTGTGAAGCCATGAAGTGATCTCGGCATTATAATCTGGCCGTACGCCCGCAAGCTGTTTATCTATACCTAAATAACGACTGTCTAACCTTCCAACGGTATAGCCCTTGTCTCGCAGTAGTGACTTCCAGAAATAGGAGGTAGGCACCATGAGGTTTTGGTATAAAATTTCCTCCCTGGAGAGGCCGGAATAGTAAGCCATTTTATCGGCAACCTGATTGCGTTCTTCCCGACTTATAAAACCTCCTTTCGCCAAGGCAGGAATCAGAGTATTTATAGTATATTCTTCAGACTCTGGTAACACTTCAAGAAGGTCTTTATTCTGTAGGGTTGGTGGTAATGCCTTGTGATGCCAGGCAGCGGCTGTGTAATAGGGGAGGTTTAAAGCTTCACTGACAGGCCCTCCTACGCGGATCACTTTATAGTCGGCCGGACTCACCATGATCACTCCATTGAGGTACATCCATTGCTGGTTCTGTAAGGCAAGTGAAAGACCCATGACACGAGTGCCTCCATAACTTTCTCCAACTATATATTTAGGAGAACTCCATCGGTTATGACGGGTCACAAATGTATTTAACCATTCTGCCAGGTATTTAATATCGGCGTTGATCCCAAAGAATTTATCCCGGTCCACTTCTTTTCCTGTCTCAGGAATGGTCCGTGAATATCCTGTATTGGCCGGATTCACATACACAATATCGGTCACATCGAGGACGGAATAGGGATTCTGACTTACGCCATATGGTTGAACAGGATATCCTTCATCATCAATTTTTAAGACTCTAGGTCCGGTGTAGGCCAAATGCATCCAAACCGACCCAGATCCGGGTCCACCATTGAATGAGATAAGTAACGGCCTGGACGACCTGTCTTTAACATTATTTCTTGTGTAATAGGTGTAATGAAGCGACGCAATGGGTTTTCCCAATTCATCCCAAACTGGTTGCATTCCGGTTTTAGCCGTGTATGAAAAATTAGTCCCATTTATAGTAACACTGTGCTGCGTTATTACGGCAGTATCTACAGGAATAGAGCGGTTTTGTCCAAAACCTCCATAAAGAGTTAATAGGCTGGTAACAGCTGTCAGGATCTTGATTTTCATTCGATATGATTTAATATGAGCTTTAAAAATAGGGAAATATGTTGAGTATAAAACCCTCTTATCCAAATGCATGTTTACTCCATTTGAAACTGGGCAGAATAGTTAGTATCTTCGGAGTAGAAAGGGTTCTAAAGGCTAATGCAATGGAGAAAATTACAAGAAGAGTATTCAATGAAAAGCTATCCCAGGGTGTATTAGCTGCCGGTCTATTTGCCAGTGCCCCTATTGCCTGCGCTATGGGCAACGAAACTTCAAAGAAACGCTCGCTTGGAGTCGCCTTAGTTGGCCTTGGGAGTTATAGTACTTATCAATTAGCTCCGGCATTGGAGCAAACCCGGTATTGTCATTTGGCAGGAATTGTTACGGGAACTAAAGAAAAGGAAAGCGTTTGGGCTTCAAAATACAATGTGCCTGCGGACAATATTTATAATTATCAGAATTTTGACAAAATAGCAGAGAATAAAGACATAGACATAATTTATGTGGTTTTGCCCAATAGCATGCATGCCGAGTTCTCCATCCGTGCTGCCAAAGCGGGAAAGCATGTAATTTGCGAGAAACCAATGGCTGTTTCTGTTAAAGAATGCGATGCTATAATTGAAGCATGTGACAAAGCTGACGTAAAATTAGGTGTAGGCTACCGTCTGCATTCTGAGCCCTATACTCAGGAAGTCAAGCGTTTTGTCAAGGAAAAGACCTTTGGAAAAGTTCACTATATAACAGCAGAAGCGGCTTATCATTCCCGGGGTAATCCCGGGCAATGGCGATTAAATAAAGCATTGTCTGGTGGCGGTGCACTAATGAATATGGGTGTTTACAGTATTCAGAGTGCTATTTACGGCACCGGGGAGAACCCTCTAAATGTTACAGCTCAGGAATTTAGTACGAGGCCAGCTTATTTCAAAGATACCGATGAGACCATTACCGCTCAATTTCAATTTCCGGGAGGAGCGGTAGGCAATATATTTACGTCACATAATGCAAGCGCAAATAGGTTATATGCGTCTTGTGATCGTGGTTGGTTTGCTCTTGAACCGGCAAACAATTATGGCCCATTATCTGGAACTACCTCTCAAGGTACTATCACGTTTCAACATGAGTCACAACAGAAGCTGCAAATGGATGATTTTGCCCGGCATATACTTGAAGGAACTGTTAACAGAGCTCCGGGAGAGATGGGTAAACGAGATATGATCATTGTGGAAGCGATATATAGATCTATCGCTGAGGGGAATAGATCAATTCCTTTAGATCTAGGTACACTGGGCCTAGTTTAGAAAAGAGAAGCATGCTATACCTTATTTAATAGCCAATATTCAGCTCTTTGTTGGGTTTCAAAAACCTTAAGGCGGGCAGATCTGTTGGTGGCAACGTCTACTAAGAAGTCCGATAATGACTCGCGTTTCCAAACCATTGCCATCATTATTTTGTTGCCTAAAACCTGTGCAATTTTTTCCCCGATAAAAAAGAGTTCAATTAAAGCTATTTCATCAGCAATAACTGCATTGAGGTCTACTAGTATTTTATGACAGCCATTATCTTCACATTCATGTAAGATCTGTTGGGGAAAGTCCAAAAATTTCCACCAGGTACTCTTTCTCCGTTAAAATAGAAAAACTACTTACCATTCTCAGCCCTTATTCTATGCGAATGAATAGTAATTAGTTGGGTTGTTGCTCTTTAAATGTACAAAAATATATTTTACGCCAAAAATGATTTGTACGATTTTAATTACAAAAAAAGTAAACTGGAAATATTTATGAATAGAACGAGGAGTTAACCTAATACTCTGGATAAATCTCACTGATTAATTTGAAATCTATCAATTCCGGGCTTAGAATTTTTCGAAAACTCCAAGACCAAAAAGGGCAAAATCATATTTTACAGGGTCATTCGGATCTAGTAAGCGAAGATTGGCATCTAGTTCTGCAACGGCTTTTGCATCATTTTGCTTACGGGTAAGAAGTCTTAGTTTTCGGGCTACATTTCCCGAATGAACATCTAGTGGGCAAGACAATTGAGATGGATTTAGAGATTTCCAGATGCCAAAATCGACACCGGTAGTCGCATCCCGAACCATCCATCTAAGGAACATATTGATCCGTTTAGCAGCCGAGCCTTTAGCGGGATCTGAGATATGTTTTTTGGTTCTCTGTTCATGGGGAAGTTCAAAAAAATATTCTTTAAACTTAGTTATGGCGGGTTGTAATGTACTCTTCTGGGCATGTCTGCTAAATACAGCTTCCATACCGTCATGATTGGTGTAGAGGTGCTTAAGGGCCGCCATAAAATATTGCAGATCGGATCCGTTAAAGGTTCGGTGTACATAGGCTTGCAAAGACCTGAGATCTTTATCAGTATGCTCCATGACAAATTGGTAAGGCGCCCGGTCCATGAGTTCCATTAATAAGGTGGCATTATTGATGATACTTTTCCTGTTACCCCAGGCAATAGTGGCCGTAAGAAAGCCACTGATCTCTATGTCCTGTTTTAAAGAGAAGGTGTGAGGGATTTGAATGGGATCTGAAGTCAGAAAAAAAGGCCTGTTGTACTCTTCAACCTTAAGATCCAGAAACTCGTGTAACTCTGCGCTAATTATTGTTGGTTTGCTCATAATAGTTCGGAACTACTTATCAAAAGAAATATAATGCCATTATGACTCATATGCATTAACACAGCATAGCGCAATCCAAGTCGTACCCTTAAAAAACCCAGAAAAAAACCCATTACAATTTGTGGTGCAACCAGGACAGGAGTTAACCACAAGAGATCGTTGGCATTATCGAAATTTCCTAAATGAACCAACCCAAATAGCAAACAAGAGAAATAATATATCCATGGGAAGTAGGATGAACTCTTAAAAAATATCAACGGGCCTCTAAAAATTAACTCTTCAACGATTGGAGCAATGAGAACCATCAGGAAAAAGATAGTAATTGAGGAATAATTTTCAAAAAAATCTTCCGTTTTATGGTCCCCAATATCGATATTCAAAAAGGTAGCCAAACTATTTAAAAACAGGGCAAGTCCTATACCAAATGCAAAATTCCAACCTAAGACATTTAGGAAAATTCTCCATTTTAATTTCAAATGAAGATTGGAGTAGGGGACATACGATGGCTTGCGGACAAAACGCCAAACATGTCTAAGCATTATTGATTTACTATTTGTCCATCTACCATGGTAAGTTTCCTGTCTGCCATGTCTGCCAATTCTTCATTATGTGTAACAATCACAAAGGTCTGTCCGAACTCTTTCCGTAATTGGAAGAATAGCTTATGGAGGATATCAGCACTTTCCGAATCTAGGTTACCACTTGGTTCATCCGCAAGGATCACAGCGGGATTATTGATCAGTGCACGGGCAACTGCCACCCGCTGCTGCTCGCCACCTGATAGTTCACTGGGTTTGTGATGGTGCCTGCCTTTTAGACCTAGAAAGTCGAGAAGTTCCTTAGCTCTGTCTTCTGCTTCCTCGGAAGCTGTTTTTTTGATATAAGCAGGGATACATACATTCTCAAGGGCTGTAAATTCCGGAAGTAATTGATGAAATTGAAAAATAAACCCAATATGTTTGTTCCTAAAAAGAGCCAGATCTTTATCCCTGAGTGCCGTTACCTCAATTTCATTGATCTTTAACTCACTTTTTTTCGGATTAGATTGATGGTCCAGGGTCCCCAGGATCTGCAATAAAGTTGTTTTACCGGCGCCAGAGGCACCAACGATAGAAACTATCTCGCCCTTTTTTATGGCTAGATCTACTCCCTTTAAGACCTGGAGCTTCCCATAGTTTTTTTGAATATTCCTGGCGGTGATCATTCCTTTTTCTTTAGGGGTTGAAAGTACACAATACACTGCTGATTACAAAATACGAAGTGAGTACTCAGCAACTGTAGTCATGTTTTTCTTTGATGGGTTGAACACCTTATAAATGCTGAAGTTGTTAAGGTCGGGACAATGCTAATTATACGTTAAAATGGCTTTAACATAATAGATTTGTGTAAATTTGTTTAAGTTTAATATAAAAATAATAAACAAACGAATCGATTCATTGATTTCGGTATAACTTCATCAAGCTTATGGCACCTTATCAAAATCTGGAAGAATACAACCTTTCAATTACCAACGAAGTTAAAGAACGCTACTCCAAGATCCTTGATGAAATAGGAGAGAATATAAATCGTGAGGGTTTGCAAAAAACGCCCGAGCGTGCAGCTAAAGCCATGCTCTTCCTAACTCAGGGATACAAGCAAGATGCCGTTAAGATACTGAAAAGCGCCATGTTTGCTGAAACTTATGACGAAATGGTCATTATAAAGGATATTGAAGTGTATTCCTTATGTGAACACCATATGTTGCCATTCTATGGGAAAGCTCATATTGCTTATATACCCAATGGTCATATCGTAGGTCTCAGCAAGATACCAAGGGTAGTAGATGTCTTCGCCAGGCGATTACAAGTGCAGGAAAGACTTACCCATGATATATTAGAGTGTATCAATAAGACGTTAAAACCCAAAGGAGTAGCAGTAGTTATAGAAGCATCTCATATGTGTATGATGATGCGGGGAGTACAAAAACAAAATTCGGTAACCACTACCTCCGGGTTCAGAGGTCAATTCGAAAAAATTGAGACACGAAACGAGTTTCTTAAACTTATTAGTTCTAAACTTTCGTAATCTAACTATTTTCTTCTAGTAACTTTTCCTCCTTTGGGAGACCAAACATGTTTTTAAGTATTTTTATAGGTAGATGAAAGAACATAGAATTAAATACTTGTTCCTTGGACTGCTATTTGATGGGATAGGCATGTTATCCTTTATGCTTCCCGGAATAGGGGAGTTCTCGGATGTAATTTGGGCACCACTTGCCGCCTGGTTAATGACAAGAATGTATAGAGGACGTTCCGGCCAGGTAGCCGGAATCGTCACTTTTATTGAGGAATTTTTACCCGGATTGGATCTTATTCCAAGTTTTACCCTGATGTGGCTTTATACCTATGTCTTTGCCAAACTAGGATCTAAAAAGGTCATAAACTCCAAATAATTCAGCAAAACCATGTTGTCATCCTGTATCAAATAGGATAATGTACGCCTATACTAATGTTTCGGCCAATATTTGGGATACCATCTATTTTTAATCTGGAAAGATGTGAAATATAAGTTTTATCCAATAAATTATTCACACTTACTCGTAGTTGCATCTCATTCCCAAATACCTCTATAGCGCCGCCAAAACCAATATTCAATAGCGTATAGCCGGAAGTAGGAGTTTCAAAATCGCTTACCCTATTCTGGTCCATTACAGAGAGAAGTGTCAGATAACCATAACCCTTTTGAAACCAGGAGGTACTTGGTGTAGTGTCTTCGATTCTTAAGGTATTGGTTATTTTATTGGCGGGGATCAGTGGTAGATCCTCATCATTTTTTAGCATGCCAGTAACCGACTCGAAGGTGCTTTCTATATGTAACCAATCCAGGGGATGTGGATGAAGATGAAAGCCAATTTCACCCCCGTATAAGGTGGCATCTTGTTGTCTGTAAATATATACAGGATCCAGATCTACAAAGTCGCCATTTGGTTCTACATATATAAAATCATTTACCGTATTATGAAACCCGTTGATAAATACTTCAACATGCTCATTGGAATATTCAATGGACAGATCGAGCTGAATGTTCTTTTCATTATTAAGATCGGGATCCCCGATCTCGAAGCGGTTAGTTCCTTCATGGATACCATTGGAAGTAAGCTCTGCCAAATTTGGTGCTCTAAAACCGGAAGCTACATTCAATCTGCCTATCAGATTTTTTCCCAGATCTGATCGGATTCCCAGGGCGGCGTTTACACTGTTGAAATTTCTGTCAATAGCAGCAATGTATCCCTCTTCCCCGAAGGTCCCATTTTCTTCTCCGATTATCTTTCTGTGGTCGTAACGGAGTCCAATTTGAACATCAGATTTACCCAGATGTATGTGGGAGGTACTTAATACACCAATATCTCTGGTGTCAGCATCCGGGATCAGTACTTCCTCTCCGAAATTCTTATTGGTTTGGTCCATCCCTTGAACCCCAATAATAGTTTCCAGAATCTTTCCTTTGGGCAAGTGATACTGCAGGTTGAAATTAAAAGTAGACAAATTCATATCAAGGGCAGGAAGATCCGGTTCGCCTTCTTCAAATTCCTTTCGACCATTAAAAATATATCCCAAGACCAGTTTAAGGCTCGACTCTTTAAAGAATAAATTGGTAGAACTGCTCAGTATATGGCTTTGAAGTTCCTGGAAGGGCGTGTCCGGCGTTCTATCCTTAGTTTGTGCCCCAATATCTTCCGGAATTCCAAGATCGGATTTGTTATAATTGTATCTAAGATCTGTTTTAAAGTTACCACTCTGATAGGCGATCCCAGATTTAAGATCATATTCTTTAAACCGGGAATTGGTGACTCTCTGATCGTTACCCGCCAGGTAATCTGCATGTGATGTGATACCTGCCCGAACAAGAAATTTTAATTTTTTACCTGAGGTTTTATAGCCCAGGTTAGTAGCTATTCCTTCCGTATTGGAGAAGTAGTTTAGATTGATGTCGCTTGTAGATGTTCCTCCAAGCGCATATTTCTCAGGATTCAGATAGAGCACACCTCCCAAAGCATCGGATCCGTATAGCAAAGAAGCCGGACCTTTGATCACTTCTATACTTTCTATGCCCGCATCAGAGATCCCTAGGCCGTGTTCATCTCCAAATTGCTGATTCTCAAGACGAATCCCCTGAGAATATACGAGCACCCTGTTAGCACTCAGGCCCCGGATTACGGGCTTACCTATACCAATACCTGTGGAAACACTTTCAACACCAGCAATATTGCGAATCCCATCTGCCAGTGTTATTGCCCCATTAGTACGTAAGGTCGCCATTTTTTCCTGTTCTACCTTCATCACGTTTTCACGCTGTAATTTGTGAAAAGGGGTAGAGACAATTACTTCCTCCATTTCTATAGCACTAGGCGTGAGGGCAATGTTGAGCGAATTGGTATCTGATTGAATAGTAATGGAAGAAGAATAAGTGAGAAACCCAATATAAGAAGCAACGATCTTATACTTGCCCTGGGGTAAATCATTTAGTGTATATCTTCCTTCTGCATCAGTAACGGTGCCTTTTTCAAGTTGTGGAAAGTAAATAGATACCTGTTCCAGGGGTTCCTGAGTATCTGAGTTTACTACTGATCCTTCCAGGGAATTCTGAGCATGGGAGATAAACCCATATATAAGTAATAATAATGGTAGCTGTTTTTTCATTATTGCAAGAATTATAAATAAAAGTTGAATTAAAATTGAACGCAATTACACAGCTAAAGGGGGCGCTCTCAATGAAAAATAGGGCCTTTTTGCAATCAAGTACGCATCGAAATAATTATTAGTTATCTCCTTACTATAGAAAGGGTTAGACCAAGTTACTGAAAGTAGTGAAGGATATAAATGTTTGTTTGATACAACATCGTAAAATTCACAATTGAATTCGGATTCGTGGTAGTGATTAGAAATGTCACTGTCACAAACAATAGAGGTATGGTTTAATAGGGCGTGATGTATTGCAGTAATGGATGGAAGTAATAATAAACCAAATAGAAAAATGGCTGTAATTAGAATACCGTACTTAATATTATTCTGCTGCACGATGCAAATTAAACATTTACAAGGCTATAATAATGTTAAGAAAACTACAATTATTTTAATAGGAACCCTAACCCGATTCGCCGTAGCATCTTCTTTTCAAAATTCCAAAAGAATGTATACTGCCCAAAAATCCAGCCGAAAAGGACCAAAAGTATTTGATAGAAAGGAAAGATGAGTAAAATACGTAAGCTCCAGTAGACCCATCCGCTCCACCAGCTTATTGGAAAGGCATCGCGTGACATGCCTATCCAGTTTAGAAAAGGTTTTGCTACATACACAGAGGCAGAGCCCGTAATAGCAAAGACCCAAAATATGACGACTAATTGCCAACCATTCTTTATACCCCAGCGTTCCTTTAGGCGTTCTTTCATGTACTTTTTAAGGCGCCAAAGTTACTCATTTAGATCCTAGGAAAAAAGGGACCCAGGCGTTGATTATATCTGCGCTGAAAGTAAATAAAGTAATTGTACAGTTTATAGTTAACTTCATAACC
>NZ_CAMYKH010000007.1:40584-90572 GCF_947258935.1 uncultured Muriicola sp. | reverse complement strand
TGGGAGTACAGACGATCAGAACATTGCTGGATCTGGGTTGGCTGGAAATATCCTTACTATTGGTATAGAAAACGGAACCAACGAAACAGTAGATCTATCAGCCTTAGTTGGAACAGACGATCAGAATATTGAAAGCCTTGCAGTTGATGCAGGTACAAATATATTAACTGTTGGTATTGAGGATGGTACTAGTCAGACTGTAGACTTATCTCATTTAGACGATGCCGGAACAGATGACCAATACGATGATGAAGTTCTTTTAAGAACACCTATAGACGTAGATGAAGGTGGTGTAGGATCGCCTACAAATGAAACTACTGTTGAAGAAGTTATTCAGGCTATTGCACCAATTACATCAAAAGCGGCCAGGATCTTTTATCCGCCATCCATTGCCGTAGACGCTTCTACAAACGGAAGTTTCTCAATTGATCTATATGCCCAGTATACGGCACAATTCGGAACACCTACAGTAGCCAGTGCAGGAGCACCTGCAGCGGTTCCAACCTATGGTGCCACCGAACTATATTACTATGTAACCTATGCAGATCCTACCGTCTTTAATACGGCAACTATGGCCATTGATGGAAATGGGGTATTGAGTTATGATATCATAGGACAGCCTTCAGATTATAACTCATTGATCAATGTAGTGTTTGTAGTAAAATAATAACATAACCCGACCCCAAAAAGGCTTGAAAACTACTCGCATATATAAACTTTTCATCCTCAGCTTTGTTTTTACATTGCTGGGGATTGTTGCATCTAATGCACAGTTTTTATTGCAGGCACCAAACAGTGGCGATGAGAGTAATTATCGCTGGTATGAGGCTTCCGATACAAGTACGGTTCTGGGGACCAACTTCTTTTATGAGACCTCAACGCCTGGAGTATATTTTGCAACTTATGACGGTACGCTCTGTGGTTCTAATGCCACAGGCTATTTTATCCTGACAGATTGCGAGAACCCGGATAATCAGGTAACATTAGATATCACTGCCAATGTAACAGGGAGTGCTACGGTTTCATGGGTTCCTGCCGTTAGTGGTGACCAGCTAAGACCTGTTGTAACCGCAACAACAACGGTTACCAACTATACAGCAACGCTGACAAAGGCTGGTAATTCAATGGACCTGCCAATCTTTACAGTGGTGTGTTTACAACAAGCAGCTACCTTGCTTGATGATTTCGTGACACTTGATGAGGACACATCCATTTTGGTGCCCATTTATGATAATGACAGCGGTATACCCGGAACTGGAACTTTGACTACTACAGATCCTACCAATGGCACTGTAGTTGTGGATGAAAATGGGACTCCCAATGATCCTTCTGATGATATTGTTCAGTATACGCCATTTGCAGATTATAATGGTCCGGATTCATTTACCTATACGGTTTGTAATACCCTGGGCGATTGTAGCACTGCTACTGTAACCATAGACGTTTTACCGGTAATAGATACTGCAGATGATGCGGTAGCCACAATAATGGATACCCCTGTAGATATTAGCTTTTGGCCAAATAACGATAATGACCTTCCTACCACCGGTACGATAACAAATACAAACCCAACTGATGGTATCTTAACGAGGGATGATAATGGAACCCCAAATGATCCTACTGATGACATCTATAACTACGTTCCAAACCCGGGATTTTTAGGGGCAGACGACTTTATTTATACCGTTTGTGATATGATGGGCGTTTGTAGCTCGGCTACTATTTATATCTATATCAATGAAATGGATGTAGATCTGGATAGCGATGATGATGGCATCGTAGATGCATTTGAAGACCTTAATCTGGATGGAGATAATGACCCTTTAACCAATCCGACCGATACAGACGGTGATGGTATCCCGGATTATCTGGATATAGACAGTGATGATGACGGAATTCCTGATAATGTGGAAGCACAAACTACCGATGGATATATTTCTCCTACCGGTGATGATGTTAATGACAATGGCCTGGATGATGCCTATGAAGATGGTGGCAGCCTTGGAATAATTCCAGTTGATACGGATGGTGATGGCCTGCCAGATTACGTAGATCCAGATAGTGATAATGATGGTGTTCCAGATTCAATTGAAGGACATGATCACAATCACGATGGAATTCCTGATGTTACCTTTATTGGTTCTGATAAGGACAATGATGGTTTAGACGATGGTTATGAAGGAAGTTCAACCATAGATGATGATAAGAATGATGAGATAGACGATCCTTATAATGATCTGCCTAACACAGATGGGGATAATGAATCTGATTATCGTGATACTGATGATGATGATGACAGAATTCCAACTGTAGATGAGGATTACAACGGCGATGGAAATTACGCGAATGATGATTCCGACAACAATGGCACTCCAGATTACCTGGAACCTAATGCTATTGAGGCCGATATTGAAGTATTCAATGTAGTAACTCCAAATGGTGACGGTATCCATGATGTATTATCCATCCGGGGCTTAGAGCCTTATCCCAATAATACCATTCGTATTTATAACCGTTGGGGTGTGCAGGTATACGTTACCAAGGCATATAACACTCAGGGGAATGTATTTGATGGTAGTTCAGAAGGTAGGGTGACCATAGATAAGGCAAACAAACTACCAGTAGGAACATATTTCTATATACTAGATTACGAGGACAATACCGGTGCTATGAAATCAATGACCGGCTATATTTACCTTAACAGATAGACCAATGAGACAGAAACCAATTTATTCAACTATTTCAGAGATCCTGCGACCTATATGGATACTGTTCCTGCTGTTCTCCGTGTCTGGTCTTTTTGCACAGCAAGATGCTCAATATACCCAGTATATGTACAATACCGTTAGTGTCAATCCCGGTTATGCCGGATCCAGAGGACAACTAAGTGTGGCTGCTTTATATAGGGCACAATGGGTAGGCCTGGAAGGTGCTCCTAAAACACAGACCTTTAATTTCCATACCCCGGTAGGATATCGTGGAGTAGGGATGGGGCTATCTATTGTAAATGACCAGATAGGGCCTACCTCTGAAACCTATTTCGATATGGATTTTTCATATACCATACAGCTGGCAGCCGAAAAGAGACTGAGTTTTGGACTAAAGGGAAGTGTACACCTGCTCGATATTCGCTTTTCTGAACTAAACCAGGATTATACAAATCCAGGTGGCCCGGATCCTACCTTACAACAAGATATACAGAATAAACTTTCACCCAATATTGGTGCCGGTATTTATTACCACACTAATAACTATTACCTTGGATTATCGGTGCCTCGTTTTCTGGAGACTTCGCATTTCGATGAATCTTCGCTCTCAACTGCTACAGAACAATTAAACTTCTACTTTATTACTGGTTATGTCTTTGATATGAACCCTTTGTGGAAGTTTAAACCAACCATTCTTGCCAAAGTTGTCCAGGGGGCACCACTGCAGGTAGATGGCTCAGTGAACTTTATGTACAATGAGAAATTTATCATAGGTGCCGCCTATCGCTGGGATGCCGCAGTCAGTGCATTGGCCGGCTTTCAGCTTTCCCCCGAATTTATGATCGGGATCGCCTATGACAGGGAAATTACAGAACTGGGAACGGCCAGATTCAATGACGGTTCTTTCGAGGTGATCATCAGGTACGATTTTATAAAAGTAAAAGACAACTTAAAGTCGCCCCGATTCTTCTAAACTCACCCATTTAAATCCTATCTTCTTTAAGATTTAAGATAGACTTAACCCATATAATAGGGGAAACGTACTATTTTTACATTGTGAAAGAAGAAAATGTAATCCTGGTTAACCAGAATGATGAGGAAATTGGGACCATGCCAAAAATGGAGGCCCATAAAAAAGCTGTCCTGCATAGGGCTTTTTCTGTTTTTATAATGAATGTCAAAGGGGAAACCATGCTGCAGCAAAGAGCAGCAGAGAAATATCATTCCCCCCTCTTATGGACCAATACTTGTTGTAGTCATCAACGCCTTGGTGAATCTAATATAGAGGCCGGGAAGCGCAGGCTTCAGGAAGAAATGGGGTTCACAACAGACCTCAAAGAGCTCTTTAGTTTTATCTATAAGGCAACGTTTGACAATGGACTTACCGAGCATGAGCTAGACCATGTGATGATGGGGTTCTTTGAAGGAGATCCTCAGATCAACAAGGAAGAAGTTGCTAGTTGGAAATGGATGAGACCTGAGGACATTAAGCGAGATATCCAAGCATCACCACAAGAGTATACGGCTTGGTTTAAGATCATCTTTGAAAAATTCTACGACCACTTAATTCAAAATAAATAAGTATTATGAGTGTCAAAGTAAGCCGCCGTGCCCATTTTAATGCTGCTCACAGATTATACAGACCAGACTGGAGCAATGAAAAGAACGATGCAGTCTTTGGAAAATGCAACAACCCAAATTTTCACGGTCATAATTATGAATTGATTGTAAGTGTCATTGGGGAGATAGATCCTGTCACAGGTTTTGTGATGGATATGAAACTTCTGAAGGACCTTATTAAATCTGAAATAGAAGAGGCCCTGGATCATAAGAATCTAAATCTGGAAGTTCCGGAATTTAAAGACCTCAATCCCACCGCAGAGAATATAGCGGTTGTGATATGGAACAAATTGAGATCACATATTGAAAAAAATAAAGATCTGGAAGTGGTGTTATATGAAACTCCCAGAAATTTTGTAACCTACTCGGGATAGATTATGGGTCTGGCCATTGGAGATGTTGCTCCACATTTTACGTTGAATGATCAACACGGCAATGTGTTTGATAGTAAAGACCACTTTGGGAAGAAACCGTTGGTCTTGTTTTTTTATCCAAAAGATTATACACCAGGTTGTACTAAAGAAGCTTGTTCGTTCAGAGACAGTTATGAGGAATTCACCGACCGAGGAGCGGAAGTCATCGGGATCAGCGCAGATTCTGAATCTTCACATCGTAAATTTGCTTCCACGTATAAATTGCCTTTTATATTACTGGCAGACACTCGAAATAAGGTGAGGAAATTATTTAAGGTAGAAAAGGCCTTATTTAATCTGCTTCCCGGAAGAGAGACCTATGTGATAAACAAAGAGGGAAAGGTGATCATGGTCTTTAATAGCATGAGCGCATCCAAACACATAGTCAAAGCATTGAAGGCATTAAAAAAATCGCAATGACGAATTTGTATCCACTTAAATTTGACCCCATTTTAAAAGAACGTCTTTGGGGCGGCACTAAATTAGGAGCGCAACTCAACAAGCCTATCAGCAGTGATATTACCGGAGAAAGCTGGGAATTATCGGGTGTAGAGGGGGATGTGTCTGTAGTTTCCAATGGTACATTAAAAGGAACTTCATTAAATACGCTCATAGAAAACAGGGCTGATGAATTGTTGGGCTCCTCTGTTGTTGAAAGGTTTGGAAAGGAATTCCCTATTTTGATAAAATTTATAGACGCGAAACAAGACCTGTCTATTCAACTCCACCCCAACGATGCATTGGCAAAAGAACGACACAATTCCTTTGGCAAGACCGAAATGTGGTACATCATGGACGCTGAAAAGGACGCTAACCTTATTGTTGGGTTCAACCGGCCTGTTACCAGAGAACAGTATGTGCAAAGTTTAGAAAACAATACACTGCTAGACTATATGAACTACGAAAAAGTGAAGTCTGGCGACACTTTTTTTATTAATACGGGGAAGATTCATGCCATAGGCGCTGGCGTCTTGCTTGCCGAAATTCAACAAACCTCGGATGTAACTTATCGCGTATTCGATTTTAACAGACGTGATAAGGAAGGGAACTTAAGGGAGTTGCATACAGATATGGCCCTGGAGGCAATAGACTTCGATCTGAAAGACGATTTTAAGGTATCGTATGAGAAAAATAAAGATAGGATTAACCCCATGGTAGCCTGTCCTTATTTTAAGACCAACTTTCTTCACTTGCAAGGTGATCTTATTCAGGATACAACCCATCGAGATTCTTTCACCATCTATATGTGCGTGGAAGGAGAGGCTCAGATTGGTAATGAACACGGAGATACCACGATTCGAAAAGGAGAGACAGTTTTACTTCCTGCAAGTACAAATACAATAGACATAAAAACAGGAGGTTGCAAGCTTCTGGAGATCACGCTGTAAAAGAAAAACAGCTTTTTTTTTAAAAGAGGCGAACTAAAGGTTATTTTTGCAAAAAAATAAGTGAGATGGCAAACATACGCGACTTAAAGAAAGATATCAATTACGTACTTGGGGACATTATTGAAGCAGTCTATATTATAGAAGAATCAAATAAAACTACAGGCTCAAAAGAAGGAAATGCCATCATTGATCAGGCCATCGTTACTTTTGATGATTTGATCGCCAAGGTGAACAAAAGAGATGTAGAGAATAGAAAAGCCCATCTTAAAACTGTTCGCAAGGAATTGGAGAAAGAAGCTACCACCTTAATTGGAAAGCTTAATAAACTGGGATAAACCTTATTAGTTCTCTCGAACTTTATCCAAGTGCTTTTTCAATGCCAGTCCATAAGTGCCATTGGCAACTTCAGGTGATAAGGAATTATAGATAGAATCTAGATATTTAATATTGGCATCAGCCACTTCTGTCAAGGCAACATAGGGAGCGATATGCGACTCTGTATTGCTCAGAGCAAAATTGAGTGCGTATAGATAACTTCTGCGTATATTCTTCTCGTAAGCTTCTTGTAATGAATCTATGGCCTGTTGATCATTGATAAGGTCCGGATCAACAGAGGCCTGAAACTGTTCCAGATTTTGAGAGTTAAATCGGCTCATTACTTTCAGATATTCTTCTAATTTCTTTTGAGTAACAGATCCTTCAATGACTGCTTTGGTCGCAAAGGTATTCCAGGACGTCTGTATCGTTATAGTGCCGGGTTCACCAAAAAAGGTGATCCGATCATTCAGATCATTATTATCCTCTTTTTTCAGGTATAAATAGAAGATCTGAGGGCTATCCAAAGAGGTGGTAAATTCAAAATTACCGTCACCTTTCACTTCCAGGGAATCTAAAGTAACTAAAGTGGTATCTGATACCTTTTGAAGATAAAGAACACCTTTTTTTAATCCTTTAACTGCACCGGTTACAAACATGGTGTTTTCAGAGGTATCTGCGCAGGCAGTGAATAAGATCACAAAAAGGAGGGAGATTGAAAGCTGCTTCATGCCAATTATATTTTGGCGCAAATATCTACAATCTTAACCGTTATTCTATACTTTCGAGGCAATTTCCATCAGTAACCCACAGATATATGCACCTGCAGTACCAACCACATAACCGAGCACAGCCAATAAGATTCCTACGGAGGTAAGTGAAGGGTGAAACTCAGCAGCTACAATAGGTGCGGATGCCGCTCCGCCTACATTGGCCTGACTCCCAACTGCCAGGAAGAAGAATGGTGCTTTAATGAGTTTTGCCATAAGTATTAATAGTCCGGCGTGTATAGCAATCCAAATGACCCCGATCAAAATAAGCCCAGGATTTTCTAATACCTTACTCAGGTCCATTTTCATCCCAATGGTGGCCACAAGGATATAAATAAAAAGTCCACCTATTTTGCTTGCACCTGCTCCTTCAAAACTCTTCGCCTTTGTGAAAGAAAGAAGTATCCCAACGGTGGTCGCAAAAACGACCATCCAAAGAAATTCCGATCCCAATGAGGAAAGCGCTTTTTCCTTATTGCGGATCATTTCAAAATTCGATTCCAGAAAATCTGCAAAATGAAAGCCTAGGAAATGGGCAAGACCAACCCCGGCAAAGGCCAGACATGTTAACACCACACCCAATAAAATAATGGCCATCCAAATATTCGCGACCACAATGTCTATGAGGACCATGCCTCCAAAATTGGCTGGATTGTACTCAAAAACTTCAAGCATGGCGGCCTGGTTGGCACCCCCACCAATCCAACTCCCGGCAATGGTAGCCAGTCCTCTCCAAACGGCATCAAAACCGGCGCCACCAACAGTTTCGGGCGAGAAAATTGAGACAATCAGTATGGCAATGGGCCCACCTATTATAATTCCCACTGTGCCTGTTAAGAACATGATCAGCGCCTTTGAACCAAGATTTAAGATGGCTTTGAGGTCAATGCTAAGGGTCATAAGAATAAGGGCTGCCGGTAATAAATACCGACTGGCGATGAAATAAAGGTTAGAAGATTCTTCAGAAATAAGACCAATACTAGTGAGTACTGCCGGAAGCATGTAGCACATAAGGAGGGTTGGTACAACTTTATAAAATTTGTTCCAAAATCCTGTTTTAATAGAGGATGTTAAGAATACGAATCCCAGGCAAAGGCAGAGTAGGCCAAGGATGACAGTATCATCCGTAAGAGGTAACTGATTCATTAATCTTTGGTTAGTTTGCTAAAACACCAAATATAGAAATAAAAAAACGGGACTCTGATTCAATACCTAGATATTGAGCCAATAGGTAAGCTTGAGATTAATCGATCTTAGTTTTGGCATAAAAGAATTGACAAAATAATTGTCGTTGTATACCAGGAAAAGGTCAGACAGCGGAGCAAAACGCCATTGTAGGCGCGAATTAATTCCTAGGTTATCCCGCTGGTTACTGTACTGAACTAAGGTCGACCAAAAGATCGATTTACTGAAGGTCAGATCAAACCTTGGGCTTATCAGCCAGATATTTGCACTACCGTAAGGTTCCGGTAATTGTATCTGGTCATACCTAAAGTTCATGGAGACGATCGCTTTGGGCTGCAAACGAAGGTTTATCCCTCCTTCCAACGTAAAACGATCACCATTAAAAAACCTTCCGACGGTAGGCTCTATTGAATATGACAAAATACGTCGCCTGTCTGATCGGTACCTAAAATTGACAGCATTGTAATAGTAGCCCTGCTCACCGGGTAGCGGTAAGGCATCATCACTTCGGGTAGGGTCAAATTCGTCTAATAAAAAGGTATACTGATGAGAAAATGATACTTGTGCCTCAGATAAATCATTAAACCGTACCTCCCAGTCCAGACGGGTGGTATAATCTGTGTTCTGGAAATCACGGGTTGGGCTCCAAATTAAATTCGGGAAGAATCGTATACTGTGGTTCTGAATAATACCTCTCTCAGGCCAAAAGATCCTTCTCATGCTTAAGATACTCTTGAAAATATCGGTTCTACGGATAAAGCCCAGATCAGACTGGTAATCTTCGCCAACAAATACAGCTTTGCTAAAAAAGTTCCAGTAACGGGAGTTATACTCTAACTGCATTCCCGAAGAAAGGTCTTCATCCCTTCCCTCCGGTTCAAAGGATTTGTGCAGGAATAATCGTCCGCTCCATAAATTATCTTCCGATATCAGGTTGTAATCAACTCCGGCGACCCTGTTATACCGTTCTTCTTCAGCCAGAAAGTCGTAGTCTTGTGTGGACTGTCGGTTAATAAAGAAGAAGCCAATGTTGGAACGAGCAAATACCTGCTGCTGAACGGCCAGCATCATATTGTTGTTGGAGGCAATTTCGTTGGCCTCATCGGCCTCGGTTTGAAGGTTGAGGAAACCAATTCGGAGTCGGTTGTTCAGTTTACCGCTGAGCCTTATCCCTCCTATGATACTATTTTCAATGGTGTTATCAGCCGTATCCCGCGCAATACCAATACGTCTGGAAAAAAAGGGGTTACTGTCCCGGGAATCCCCAAAGTCAGCAAAGAGGTCAATATTGTCAATAAAAAATTGCCGCCTTTCGGGAAGGCCAATTTCAAAACGCGTTAAGTTGGTTATCTGATTATCCACTTCTACCTGTGAAAAATCGGGATTTAGTGTGATATCGAGGTTCAGGCTATTACCGATAGACACCTTTGCATCACCGCCCACTTTAAAACTATTAATCGAAGATTCATTTTCGAAATCCTGGGCATTCAGATAATTGATATAAGGAATAATGGCAAACGGTGTTCTGGATTTGCCAAGGGGTTTTTCAAAAACCATATCCCCCATAAAGGTAAGCCCGAAGATGTTCTGATTCTGTGGAATGCGCACCCAGGTGCTATTTTCATTACTCTGGGTATCAAATCGATAGCTGTTAAAACGCCATTTCGTTTCCCCTTCGCGGAATTTAAATGAGGTTAGGGGAATAACCATTTCTGAGGTGTAGTAATCATCGTAGATCTTAGACTCTCCCCTCCACTTTACATCCCAGGAAATGGTAAATCCCCTTTGGTCCAACCCACCACCAGATACAAGGCCTTCTCTTCTTACACCGTAAGGATTTGTACCAAAAAGGAAAGCGTTGTTGCCGTCGTTAAAAGTGTCAAAAAGGAGGGAAATATTATCGCTGTTCCCTGCCCTGAAGTCGCGTTTCAAGGATTCAATAGCATAGTCAGTACCCTTTGTATAAACTGTGATCCCGATATATAAGTTCTTGTCATCATAGAGCATTTTGATGTCTGTTTGCTCCACTGCCTGTATAGAATCTACAGGAAAGTATTCCCAAAAATTGTTGGCACTTTCGGCTTGTTCCCATATGGCTTCATCCAGGATACCATCTAGTTCGATAAAATCTTGAATGTACTTTACTGTAAATGATTTTTGTTTGGAAGAAAAGTTTTTCTGACCCCAAACAGCCTGTAAACACAGAATTAAGAGAATAGTCAGTAGGCCCCATTTTCTAGTTATGGCATCTGAGTTTAACATCCGGGCAAATTTAACAGATTAAACCGTTAAAGAAATCCCAAAATTTACAAAGAATCTACTTTGGGTAGTATACTCTCAATATTTAACAATGCCTTTAAAGGCGATTCTCTATTTTTGACAAAAAGTATAAGAGATGAAGAAAGGTTTACTTTTATTGTTTTTGGTTTCTCAATTGGGGTTTGCCAATACACCTATATGGGGTAAAACGGGGCATAGGGTAGTAGGTGAAATAGCACAAATGCATCTAAGCAGGAAGGCAAAAAGGATGATTTGCCGTATTCTGGAGGGCAAAAGCCTTGCATCTGTGGCCAATTTTGCAGACGATATTAAGTCGGATTCTCTGTATGACAAATATTATCCATGGCACTATGTTAACTATCCGGCAGAAATGAAATATGGTGATGTAGCACCAAGTCAGGAAGGGGATATAGTTGTGGCAATTCAGACCTGTATAGAAAAAGTAAAAAACCCGCTGACCTCTCCTGCAGAGAAGACATTTTTTCTAAAAATGTTGGTACATTTTATTGGAGACCTTCATCAGCCCTTACATGCCGGCTGGGAAGAAAACAGGGGAGGGAATGATATTCAAATTCAATGGTTTGGAAATGGCAGTAACCTGCATAGATTATGGGATACAAACCTTATTGATCACTATGGGATGAGCTATACTGAGCTTTCTGCCAACATGCCGAAGCTGTCCAGAAAAGAACGTATTGAATTACAAAAAGGCAATGTTTTTAACTGGGTGGAAGAATCTCACATCCTGGCTAATCAACTTTATGCTTCTGCAGAGAATGGCGAGAAATTAGGATATCAATACAGCTATGCCTATTGGACAACTGTAGAAGATCAACTACTTAAAGGAGGGGTAAGGCTGGCAGCAGTGTTGAATGACCTTTTTGATTAACGTTTCGAAATTTTATTTCCCGAAATATTCCGCTGCTGACTGCTCTTAAAACGGTCTATGGTACCCGATCTTAATTTCGCATGCTTGGTTGTTCTGCCCTGTACCCGTTTACGCCACATTCTAAAACTACTGGGTTTCATCTCCCTTCGCATGATCTCAATGGTCTCTTGTTCTGTGATCTCAAATTGAAAGGTTATGGCGTCAAAAGGTGTTCTGTCTTCCCAGGCCATTTCAATGATACGGTCTAATTCCCGTTCTGTAAATTCTTTTTTCATAGCGCTGCAAAGGTATTAAAATGTCTTTGAGTTATAAAATTACGCGAAATGTAAGGTTGATTCGTTCTCCTATCTTCCTGCTGGTCTTTGGGATCTGATGAAGCCAATTATGTTGAGTACTTCCTTTCATGATAAGCAGGCTGCCATGCGTTAAGAGCATTTTGTGTTTCAAGCTTTTATCTTTCTTATGTTTAAAATTAAAAAACCGTTCCTGACCTAATGAGACCGAGGCTATCACGGGATTTTTACCCAGGGATGCTTCGTCATCCGCATGCCAGCCATTACTGTCCTTTCCATCTCTGTAAAGATTCAACAAACAGCTGGTGAATACCGTAGGAGAAATAAGGGATTCTATAGTTGTTTTAACTTCATTTAATTCTTTTGTAAAGGGTAGAGGATACATAGTGATATCAGAGTACGAATATGGCTGCATGTTGTTGCCATAAAGTGCCGTGAGACGGGGTTGGGGATATGTTTTGCCGAAAACGGTAATATTGTCTTGTTGCCAGGCAATAGTTGTCTGCAGGATGTTCATTAACTGCGTAGCATTTTCTGAGGAAAGAAAGTTAGGATAGTAGATTATGTCGCTTTCCGGCAAGTTTATTTTTAAGGCATCCTGAGTCATTTTTTTCAGGTCATTACTTTTTTAAGCTCATTTCTATATTCGGAAGGATTACGTCCTGCAAAGGCTTTGAACGATTTGTTGAAGTGAGAAAAATTATTAAATCCGCTTTCAAAACAAACTTCGGTAATGCTCATTGGCTGTTCGGCGAGTAGTTTTGAGGCGTGGACCAAACGACATTCGTTCACGAATTGTACAAAGGTCTTGTTGGTGATCTTTTTAAAATAACGGCAAAAGGAAGGTACAGTCATACTTACCATATCTGCCATATCATCTAAAGAGATATCTTCTTTAAAATGCTGTTTAACATGATTGAAGACCACATTGATGCGGTCATTGTCTTTTACCTCTGTTTTTAATGAGAAACCGGCCGCATTCAAGATCTTGTACTCTTCAGAGGAGGCTAGTTCATTAAGAATGTTAAGGATAGACAGCAACCGTTGAAAATCGGTTTGATACTCCAATACCTCCATCTTATCACCAATATTTCTCTTGGTTTTACCTGAAAAAGCAATACCGCCGGCAGCCAGTGTGAAAAGCGACTGTATATGTTTCATTTCAGGAATGTTAAAGAAGTCGTTCCCCAAAAAGTCTTGCTTCATTTGGACCACCGTTTCTTTTTTATTTCCTGTTAATTTATCAGTGAGGCCGCAATGTGGAAGATTACTCCCTATAAGGATAAGATCCCCTTTAGTATAATAGGAGACATGACTACCAATTTGGCGTTTTCCGGCTCCCCCATTTACATAGACAAGTTCTATTTCCGGGTGATAATGCCAAACATTATTTTTATTAAGCCTGTCCTCGTCAAATTTCTGATAGGTGAATGAGTTGCCAAAATTGGGGGCAATAGCTTCAAAAGTAGGTTTCTGTTGAATCATATTAATTGTAAATCAATGTAAAATTACTACTCCTTCAAAGGATGTAACTTTGCAAAATTACCTAAAATATATGGTATTTTATCAATTAACCTAATTTTAAGGCTGATTGTAGTTAAAATAGAATAGAAATAAGAAAAATATGCAGTAGTACAGCCATTATTCCGGGCGTAAGTTTGTCCTGAATTTAATTAGTAACTAAAAAAAAAGAAACATGAAAACATTAAAAAGTATTACTGCAATTGCTTTCTTATTTACAACTGCCTTAAGTTTTGCACATACCACGCCATCTGTTTTACCAGTTAAAAACAATGGAATTAGTATGACTGCCGATGGGGAACACAAGCCTTTTTTCAGAAAAACTAAAAGCAAATTGTTTATGAATTTCTTTAACCAGGAAATGGGTGATGTTCAGATCAGGGTGATCGACAGTGAAAACCGGGTAGTTTATAGTGAAACCCTTAAGAATACATTGGTAGTAGAGAAGGCATTTAATTTTAGTAGTGCCGTTCAAGACAGTTACAAAGTAATTGTGAAAGACGGAAACGAGACGTATTATGAGTATTACGTAGTTAAGTAAGTTTAGTTTAATTCAGCGAAAAGGGGCCTTATGGCCCCTTTTTTAATACCTGCTCAATTTATCCCTGGTACGTTTCGGGATGGCCTCTAAACCTTGAACTATTTTTAGCAGATCTTGGTCTTTTTCCTTGGCGTATAACATTCTGTAAAAATCGGAGATGTTTACATTGTGGTTTGCCTGGTCTTGTAATAAGAAGGAGTCTCCTTTTTGGACTGTACCCTCGTTCAATACCCTGACGTAGGTACCGGGATGACCATGCTCAATAAACTCTTTTATAATCTTCTGATCCTTAAAACGTATTCCCAATTTGTAACAGGGTTCCCTTGGGATCGTTATTTGAACTAAGGCATTGCCTAGTTGGTAAACAGATCCGATAATCAATTGGGCTTCATCCATACCTTTAACCGTAATATTCTCCCCAAACATACCCCAGTCCCAATCTAGTGATGGGTAGCGTTCTTGCCAGAAAGGATAATAGGTTGAAGAAAACAGATAGCAGGCCTTAAAAGAGCCTCCATGGTGTTTGCGATCTGTTATGGTATCCTTCTCTACCTTTGTGAGCCCAAGAAAAATAGGCTCCGCAACAGGATATTTAAAGATCCCGGTTTTTTCTTCCTTACTGTTCCAATGAATGGTTGTGGACTTGCCCAGGTTGGTAGAGATAACTTTCATGGCTTAAAGATAAAAAACCAACTCGTACAATCAGAAATTACGAGATGGCTTCATCCTTTGTTTCTCTATATTACAAAATTTTGGAAAATTATTGGTTACGGGTAGAATTTCGTTTTAAACCTTCCTGAATACTTTCTTTAACAAATAATTGCTCGCCTTTAAATTCTGTCATTTGAAAATAGATAATGTCTTGTCCAATGTTTTCCAAATCATATATGGCATGTTTATCCTCATGCTCCAAAAATTCAGAATCTCCCTTTTCTAAATGCATTAGCACAATTTTTCCATCAGAAAACCTGGAAATCACCATTCCCTCAGAACCAGCTACCCAGCAATAATCTAATTCCATTTTTCGAAATGAAAGTCGCTCTTTAGGCAATAATACAACTTCCCAAATACGTAGATATTCGTTTTCGAATAGTATTCTCTGGCCTAGATCCGCATTAACTTCATTATTTTTTAATTCCCTTATATGTGCAGGATTCCAGGTATTGAAATTTCCTGCATCATTGATAGCGACGTATTTAAGCAATTTGGCTTTTTGATTTTCTTTAATGGTCATAGCATAATTTAATTAAAGCTTTTCAAGAATTTAAATTTCCTGAGAAAGTAAAATATAATGTAATCGGAATTTAGATTGACAATCTTTTAACTCTAAGTTTTCATAAATATTTTCCGGAAACAAACCATCTAAAGGGCAAATGAGTATGGATTTCGGAATTCAGGACTAAATTGCAGATTAATTGTCCCTTTTGTTCCGAAATCAGGAATCAATACTGGCAGGTACCCGGGTTTTAATCAAGAAGTAGATCTTAATTTCCTAAAGAAAGTAGAAGAGCTGTTTATTTATTCGGAGTTTCTTTCCTTGTATTTGTTAGGCGTGGTACCAGTAACTTTCTTAAAGGCTTCATAAAAAGCACTTTTACTATGAAATCCTACTTCCTTGCTAATACCTTCAATACTAAAATAATTTGAAGATTGGTCTTTTAATAGGGTTTCTGCTTTTTTTATGCGAAGCTGATTAACATAAGAATTAAAGTTTTGATGTAAGATTTTATTGATACTTGTGGAAATTTTTTTTGGATGGATATTCAATTTTTCAGCTAAATCAATGATCGTAAGTTCGCTTAGTAAAAAAGCCTCAGTTGTTTTCATATATGAGTCTATTTCTTCCATTAAAGTTTTAAGATCTTTTTCATTGACAATTTTTCTTTGGTCATTTTCCATAGCAAAGGTGTACTGAGATGGAATACCAGATTCTTTTTTGGCAAGAATGGATAAAACATTTTGCTGTATTACGCCATTGACCGCTATCCAGTAAATAGCTATAAGATCAAAAATCGAAAAGAGGATCTTAAAATAGTAATTATCAGGGGAAACATAGTAAAGTATATGTATTAACACGGAAGTTGACAAACTGTAAATCAGAAAAATTCGCACCCAAAGCAATACCTTGTTTTCCAAAAAAGAGAAAGTATTCTGAACTTCGGTTCTGTGCTGGTTCAGTAGCTTTAAATTCCAAATACCGATGACCCATGAATAACTTATGCCTAGAATAGTAAATACCAGTTCATGCCAAAAACTTTGGGCAATAACCAGTTTAGTGGAGTATGGAAGGAAATAAATAATTAATTGAAGTGCTATTGATAATATTCCTGGATAGAGTAACCAATATTTTATTTTTTGATCAGAAAATATTGAAACTTTCTGCGTATAGATAAAGAAGATGGGAAAAAGTAGCCAGGAAAAATTAAAGGGTAAAAGAAATAATTCTGGGTATAGCTGATCAATATTTAATCCCTTTGGAATGAAAATCGCCAATTTCAAAGAAAACAACAATAAAAATAACCCAAGAAAATAAGTACTCCTAAAGTGCCTGTAATTTAATATTAATAACAAAATACCCAATGTGATACCCTGTAATAATCCCAGGATATCTAATATGGATTGAAGGTTAAAAGTAAGGTCTATGGTATCAATCAAAACTAATGGCCGGTAATTTTCTAATCTGGATATACAGGATTTTATAGATTAAAAAGGTTCATTCAGGGGTTAAAGATAAAAAACCACCGCGCAAAAGAACGGTGGTTTAATAAAATTATCGAATTCTAAGATTATGTCATTCTTCTTTTTCTAATTTCTTCGTCATGGTAAAGCCTACATATAAACCAAGGCCTGCCATCAGAAAAATTGTTCCCGGGTATGCCACCTCTTCGTCTAAGCCTAAAGCGTTTGCCAAAAAAGATGCTATGAAAATAGCGATTCCGATACCCATTAGCAACAAGGCTAAATTTACAATAAGTACTTTCCAGAAGGGCGCCGCTCCTTCTTTTTTCCCCTTGACAAAAATACTGGCCTCTGCTCCTTTTTCAATCAATGCCAGCCTTTCTTTGTTTCGCGTTGTAAAATAAAGATAACAGATGCCAAAGACCACCAAAAATAAACTAATAAATACTATAACTTCTCCTCCCATGTTGATGTGTATTAATTAAACCATGTTTTAGAGGTATGACGGTATATTTATAGGATGGGTTACAGAAATACTATATTTTATTTAAAATATTCTGTAACCTATTTGGGAAGTGAACCGTCTTATAGAACAAATGGCGCAACTAAAGGACTCGGATTTAGTTAGCAAAAGCATTCATGGTGATATGAAGGCTTTTGGAGTGCTTATAGACCGCTACAAGCAAATGGTTTTTACATTAGCTTGCAGAATGCTTAGAAATAAGGAGGATGCAGAGGAAATAGCACAAGATACTTTTCTAAAGGCGTATAAAGCACTGAATACCTTTAAAGGAGATGCTAAATTCTCTACTTGGTTATATAAGATAGCTTATTTCCAAAGTCTGGATCAACTCAAGAAAAAGAAGCGGCTTATAACCTCTATTTCGTTGGATAGGTATAAACCCACAGATATAAAGGTGATGAGTGGGATTTTGGAGGAGCTGGAACGGCAAGACCGTGCAAGCATTGTAAAGGCGGCCATAGACCGATTGTCAGAAGAAGATGCTGCCATTGTGACCTTGTTTTATTTTGAAGAATTATCGATCCGTGAGATCGCAGAAATCGTTTCATTAAGTCCACAAGTAATAAAAGTCAGGTTATTTCGAAGTAGAAAACAATTGGCAATATATTTAAGTACTTCCTTATTAAAAGAAAAAGTAACAAATTATGAGCACTGAGAACGAAAGAGCATTAGATGCCTTTATCAGGCAACTCACAAAAGAGATCCCTTTGGAGGAACCCCATGAGCAGTTTACAGATACCGTACTGGGTAAATTAAAAGCTTCTAGTGAACCAAGTATTCCAACTGTTTATACTCCAGTATTTTCAATGACTTCATGGGTTGCAATGAGTTTCCTAGCTGTTGCCCTTTTGCTTATTGGATATATTACCGGGGAACAAGGGACTGTGCTTTCCGGTTTTTTCTCATCCATAACAGAGCAAACAAATGCGATATTCAGTGGTAATTTGCCTTCTATTTCAAGCAGTAAAATATTACTATTATCTTCCTTGGCTTTAATCAGTTGTGTTGCCATCCAAATAGTATGGCTAAAAAAAAGCTGGTCAAAAAAAAGGGTAATATTTTAGGTAATAATTTAAAAATCTTGCGCTTATTCGATCCGCTTAATAATACCAATAGGCCCAATACATTAAACCAAATTGAAGAGGTATCCTGAGTAAAAGGATCCATTTGGGAATGCCGGCTCCTTCTTTTTCGCCTCGGAGCATATAGAAATGAACCATTAAAAAGACTACCAACATTAAGATGATGCCTATAATGGCCATATTTTTCAGTTGGGGTATACACAAACCGATCCCAAGCCCAATCTCAGTTACACCGCTTGCATACACCAATTCCCTGTGGTTGGGAAGGTATTTGGGCATGATCCTCATATACGCTGCGGGTTTTACAAAATGCAGTATCCCTGCAACCATGTACATTGCAGCCATTGCGTAAAGATGCCAGGGTTCATTCATGTTGTAAAAATAAAAAGGCCACTCGATAAAGCGGCCTTTTTAATGCAAGATTTTAAATTTATTTTACCATTTCGTAACTGCGTTTAATGAAGTTGGTTAAAGCTTCACCTTTTAAAAGGCCTTTGGAGAGTCTGGCAAGATCTAGCGACTGATTAATGAGTCGTTCTCTTTTCTTGGCAGTTTTAGTATTCAATATCTCTCCAACAAGCTCATGATTGGTATTCACCACCAGATTGAACATGTCTGGCATACTTCCCATACCCATCATTCCTCCACCGGTTTGCTGCATCTCCTTCATTCTGCGCATAAATTCCGGCTCAGTAATAATAAAAGGGGCAGCATGGCTATCCATAGGTTCCAGTTGAACGGTATACCCTTTTTCGCCCACTGCTTCTTCTATTTGAGTCTTGAGTTTCTCATTTTCTTCGTCTGAGAGTTTACTGATCTGAGTTTCCTCTTTTTTGATCAGGTTTTCCAGATGATCGGCATCTACCCTGGCGAAGGATACTTTTTCCTTGGAAGTTTCAAGTTTTTGAAGCAGGTGCCCTACGATTGGAGAATCCATTAGCAATACTTCATAACCTTTGGCTTTTGCAGCTTCAATATAGCTGTGTTGTGCTTCTTTGTCACTAGCATACAACACAACTAGCTTATCGTCTTTATCCGTTTGTAAAGCCGATGTCTTTTCTTTTAGCTCCTCAAAGGTGAAATAACTTCCATCCACAGTTGGGTAGAGAGCAAAAGCATCCGCTTTTTCGAAGAATTTATCTTCAGAAAGCATTCCGTATTCAATGACGATCTTAATATCGTTCCATTTAGCTTCAAAATCTTCACGATTCTCTTTAAAAAGAGAGGCTAGTTTATCTGCCACTTTTCTTGAGATATAAGATGAGATCTTTTTTACAGCCCCGTCGGCCTGCAAATACGAGCGGGAAACATTTAACGGAATATCCGGAGAGTCGATCACTCCTCGCAGCATCGTAAGGAATTCCGGTACAATTCCTTCCACATTATCTGTAACAAATACCTGATTCTGATAGAGCTGTATCCTGTCTTTCTGAATATTCAGATCGTTGGTTAGCTTCGGAAAGTATAGGATCCCTGTTAGATTAAAAGGATAATCTACATTGAGATGTATATTAAAAAGGGGTTCTTCAAACTGCATTGGATACAGTTCCCTGTAAAAGGACTTATAGTCTTCCTCTTTTAGTTCCGTAGGCTTTTTGGTCCAGGCAGGGTTTGGATTATTGATGATATCATCTACCTCTTTAGTAGGAGCCGGATCTTCTTCTTTAGCTCCTTTAGGTTTAGGGAGGGTTTCTGTACGGGTCCCAAACTTAATAGGGATAGGCATGAATTTATTGTACTTGCTGAGCAACTCCCTGATACGTTGTTCTTCCAGGAATTCTGTGGAATCATCTGCAATGTGCAATATGATCTCAGTTCCACGAGATTCCTTTTTCCCTTTCTTCAAACTGAATTCCGGAGAACCGTCACAGCTCCAATGTGCCGCCGGTTCATCTTTATAGCTTTTGGTGAGGATCTCAACCTTTTTGGCAACCATAAATGAGGAATAGAACCCAAGGCCAAAATGTCCGATGATCCCTGAATCTTTCCCGGCGTCCTTGTATTTATCCAAAAATTCTTCAGCACCTGAAAAGGCTACCTCGTTGATATATTTTTTTACCTCTTCCTGGGTCATCCCAATCCCCTCATCAATGAAATGAAGTTTTTTGCCCTTCTTGTCTATCTTCACTTCTATCTTGGGATTGCCGTATTCCACTTTTACTTCGCCAATAGAACTTAGGTGTTTTAGTTTAAGCGTTGCATCTGTTGCATTCGATATTAATTCTCTTAGGAATATTTCATGGTCACTGTACAAGAATTTTTTAATAAGCGGAAAAATATTCTCTACAGAAACATTGATCTTACCTGTTGCCATTTTTATTATTTTTTAGTTAACTCCTTTGTAAGGTCAAAAAAAGTACCATAGCTGATCAGTGTGACAAACTGGCACACATTTTTATCTTCTTTCTAAGTAAAGCAAAACTTTAACATATTATTTTGTTTAATAAATATGATTAATAATTAAACATTAGTTATATTTGTTTTGTGATTACGAAAAGATCATTGCTATGAAAAAGTAAAATTGATTTTAGTAATCAGTTTGTTTATTAATTGGTTAGGTTGTTAGAAAGCGTGTTTTCACTTGGAAACACGCTTTTTTAATTCAGGCGTTTTATTCGCATATTTTTAACAGTTAAATGTTTATAAAATAGTATTTTTACATAAACAAAAAATAACGATATGGCAGCCAAAAAAGCTACTGCAATTTCTATTAAGGATCAGATTATTTCAGGGTACATGACATATGTCCTGGAACATGAAAAAGTACCTGCTTCTGTCTATAAGTTTTGTAAGTCCATTGACGTCACAGAAGACCAATTCTACGGTCACTTTGGTTCTATAGAGAATCTTCAGAAAAGTATCTGGGATACTTTTTTTGAGAAAACCCAAAAACTCATGGAGAAGAATAAGGAGTTTGATAGTTTTTCCAACAAAGACAAGATGCTTACTTTCTTTTTTACCTTCTTTGAAATGCTGACGCTCAATAGAAGTTATGTGTTGTTCACTCTCAATCAACAAGGTTTTATGCTCAAGAAAATGGGGCAATTAAAGAGTTTGCGAAAACACATCAAAGGTTTTGCGGCAGAACTTATTGATGAGGGCAATGAAACTAAGTCGTTTAAGATCTCTAAACACAATCCTTCCTTATTCTCCGAAGGAGCCTGGTTCCAATTCCTGTTTCTTTTAAAATTTTGGCGTGATGACTCATCCCCTTCATTCGAGAAAACAGACATCGCCATAGAAAAGTCGGTCCAAACAATTTTTGATGTCTTTGATAACACCCCCCTGGACAGTATAATCGACTTTGGTAAGTTCCTCTACAAAGAAAACATGGGATAGGAATTAAATTTTAAAAAGTACAAATTGCTATGAAAACACTGGATAAGATCCCTACCGGAAAAATTGAGAGAGCTGGTAAATTAGTTAAGACCGGTGTGAAAGTTGGTGGTAATTACGTAAAATATTATAGTAAAAAGCTGGTGAATTCTGAGCTTACACGCGATGAACTAAATGAAAATAACGCCTCAGACATCTATGACGGTTTAAAAAGTATGAAGGGAAGTGCCCTTAAAGTGGCTCAAATGCTCAGTATGGATAAAAACCTGTTGCCAAGGGCCTATGTGGAGCGTTTTTCATTAGCACAATTTTCTGTACCTCCATTGTCGGCTCCCCTTGTGAGAAAGACCTTTAAGAAATATCTGGGATCCTTTCCCGAAGAAGTGTTTGATACGTTTGAAAAAGATTCAATCAACGCTGCCAGCATAGGTCAGGTTCACAGGGCCGAGAAAAACGGTAAGAAACTTGCCGTAAAAATCCAATATCCGGGAGTGGCTCAGAGTATTTCTTCAGATCTGGCTCTGGTTAAACCTATAGCCACGCGTATGTTTAACCTTCAAGGGAAAGATTCCGAAAAATACTTCCAGGAAGTAGAGAATAAGTTGCTCGAAGAGACCAACTATATTCTGGAACTTCAACAAAGCAAAGAAATTTCGGATGCTTGCGGTCACCTCCAGAATCTTGAGTTTCCTCATTACTATGAGGACCTTTCCAGTGATCGGATCATTACTATGGACTGGATGAATGGCACACATTTAAGTGAGTTCACTCAAAGGCCGTTTTCGAAAGAAGTTGGAGATAAGTTAGGTCAGACCTTATGGGATTTTTATATGTATCAAATGCATGGACTTCGTAAGGTACATGCAGATCCACATCCGGGTAATTTTTTGGTGAGTGAAAACAATTCTCTAATAGCGATCGATTTTGGTTGTATCAAAGAAGTGCCGGATGAATTCTATATCCCTTATTTTGAATTAGCAAGGACAGAGGTAATTGAGAATGATGCCTTATTTGAAGAGAAACTGTATGAATTAGAGATTCTAACTCCTCGCGATACAGAAGAAGAGCGAATATTTTTTAAAGCCTTGTTCAAGGAATTATTGACGCTTTTCACCTTACCCTTTAACCAGGAACATTTCAATTTTGGATCCGATACTTTTTGGGAACGCATTGCAGATCTCAGTCAGCGGTATTCTAAGGATGAACATATTCGAAAGATGAATGGAAATAGAGGATCTCGCCATTTTCTTTATATAAACAGAACATTTTTTGGCTTGTATAACCTCCTGCACGATCTTAAAGCCGAAGTGGAGGTTAACGCCTACCATAAATATTTGTAATAAAAGTTTAGCGGGTCCCTTCTTCAGTATTGCTGCCTTTATTCTTTACGTATTTTTCAAGCCACTGATCTTGTTCCCATAAAAGATGAAGAACACTCTCTTTCGCACGATATCCATGACTTTCCTTTGGAAGCATTACCAGTCTTACCGTGGCGCCAAGTCCTTTCAATGCATTAAAATATCGTTCGCTCTGCATAGGATACGTCCCTGAATTATTATCTGCCACCCCATGTACCATTAAAAGAGGGGTCTTCATTTTATCGGCATGCATAAAAGGAGACATGGTGTAATAGATCTCTGGTGCTTCCCAGTAGTTCCGTTCTTCTCTTTGAAAGCCGAATGGAGTAAGAGTTCTGTTATACGCTCCACTTCGTGCAATCCCCGCGGCAAAAAGATTGGAGTGAGATAACAAATTAGCTACCATAAACGCCCCGTAACTATGGCCTCCAACCGCCACACGTTCTCTGTCAATATAGCCCATAGCATCTACCGCATCTATGGCAGCTTTGGCATTGGCAACCAATTGTGCTCTAAAAGTGTCATTGGGTTGTTCTTCCTCTTCACCAATTATAGGAAAGGCGGCATCATCTAATACTACATATCCTTTGGTTACCCAATAAACCGGAGACCCCCAGGATGGATACGTGAATTCATTCGGGTTTTGTGTATTCTGAGAAGCACTGTTCTTGTCTTTGTATTCTCTTGGGTACGCCCATAGAATCATAGGCATTTTCTCCCCTGAATTCTTATCATAACCAACAGGTAGATACAAGGTTCCATTCAACTCTAATCCATCTTCCCGGGTATATGAGATAACTTCTTTGTGAACATCCTCAATGCTTTTGAACGGATTCTCAAAGAATGTTAATTGGGTAGGTCCTTTTCGTTTTTTCAGATGTTTAAAATAGTAGTTTGGATACATGCTTTTAGATTCAATGCTAACCAGCAACTCGTCCTTCAGTACGTTATAATCTTTAAAATCTTCTTTTTTATCGGACAGCTTAGATTGGTATAGTCTCACAGTTTCAAGCGAACTCAGATTTAATTGATCCACAAATGGGAACTGCCCTTTTTCCGAGTACCCGTCACCAAGGAGAAAAGCATTGTTCTTATTGTCTAATGATAATACCATGCTGCCATTTTTGTTGCGTTTCATTACAAAATTCCCGGGATTACTGTAGACATCCTGATAATTTCGGTCATAGATTATGGAGGGTTGTTTTTCAGGACTGGAGGGATCAAAGACATAAGTCTTGGTATTCCGTGTATTCCACCAATAATCAGTAGCAATAGCCACATTTTCTGTTCCCCAGTTTACAGAGTTAAATCTGTTAATAGTTTTCAGAATTAGATCCCCTTTACCTGAGAAAGGTGCATCTAGTTGGTAAACGGCATCTCTGTAGGGTACTTCAATATTTGGGTCACCCTCATCCAATGCCTCCACGTAGATTAGTGTTGCATCGAGGTCGGCGCGCCAGCTAATTTCCCGCATTCCTTTTCGCTCTGCCATAAAACCCTTAGGGAGATCCTCGATTAATGGAACTTCCAATAGGGTAGATACCAAATCCCCTTGCTGTGTATAAATAGACGTTGTTGATGGAAATCGATAGTAGGGTACCAGGTACGAAAAAGGATGTTCAACAGTAAGGACCATTACATAGGATCCATCCGGAGAAAAACTAATATTTCTATACATGGCTGCGGGTTTCCATAAGGATATGGAACCATCAAGAGTTACTTTATACAGTTCAGATAAGGCCAATTGCTGAAAGTTGAATTCATCCCCAGGGTTGGTCAGAAGGTCTTGGTATGTCCTGTTTTGGGCTTTCTTCCCATCGTTTGTTGAGATAGTTGGGCCTTCCGGTATTGCCTCAGCCTGATCGATGAGGTCCTTTCTGGAATCGGGAAGCATTTTAACCAAAAGAGCATCGCCGCTTTTGAACCAGTTAATAACATCTCCAAGATTGGCATTCACCCTGGCATCGGTGAGCTTTTGTACCCTGGCAGAAGTAATATCAAGGACCCAGATTTCGACACCTTTTGTAGTAGTGTTTGTAACAGCTACTTTGGATTCATCAGGGGAGAAACTGAAATTAGCCAAACGCGGATTTTCGGGCAGACCTGTTACTTGTATTACTTCCTTACCTGAGGTAGATTTTATTTTGATGTTAGTATAGTAATTGGTTCGGCTGCCAATATTAGTAACAGGGTTGATCCGTAACCCCGCCAGGCGCAACTCCGTTTCAGATAGTTCCTGAATACTCTTGTAGGGATCTCTATAGAGCAATAGCATATAATCTCCATTATCTGTGACCCTAACAGTTGGCGCTAAAGGGGCATTGACCAACTCCAGTATTTCTTGAGAAGGTTGTTGGTATGTCAGTTTTTCCTGTGCTGATCCGATGGTCAGGAAAAAGGTGAAAAGTACTGGGATAAATGATCTCGAAAAGGTATATACTCGTTTCATTTTTATGATTTTGAAGAGAGGTAAGTTACTACAAATACCTCTGAATATCAAAGTGTCCAATAGAGAAATGGCAGCTCTTAGATTTAAAGGGCATATTCTTTTGTGGATTTACTAGGAAGGCTTCCTGAGAATAGGTATTTTAGGATTACGAAACTAAACAAAGGTCGAAAGGTACCCTCTTTGGTCTTAGAAGAAAATCTACCATTTATGTATAATTCAAGAATATCGGGTCTTGGCTTTTATGTGCCAGATAATGTGGTGACTAACGAAGATCTATCCAAACTGATGGATACTAACGATGCCTGGATACAGGAACGCACCGGTATCAAGGAACGCAGGCACGTAGTTAAAGGGAAGGATACCACAACTATCATGGGCGTAAAAGCTGCCAAAATTGCTATTGAAAGAGCGGGTATTGATAAGGATGACATCGATTTTATTGTCTTTGCCACCCTAAGTCCGGATTATTATTTTCCCGGGGCGGGGGTTTTGGTGCAACGAGATCTGGATATTAAAACTGTAGGAGCTCTAGATGTGAGAAATCAATGTTCTGGTTTTGTATATGCTATTTCCATAGCCGACCAATATATCAAAAGTGGGATGTACAAGAATATTCTGGTGATAGGGTCAGAATTGCATTCCGGAGGACTCGACTTTACAACACGCGGTAGGGGAGTGTCAGTGATTTTTGGTGATGGGGCCGGGGCAGCAATCCTAACGCGCGAAGAGGATCCTAAAAAAGGGATACTGTCTACGCATTTACATTCGGAAGGCCAGTATGCAGAAGAACTCTCCCTCCTTGCACCAGGTATTGGGCATCGATGGGTATCGGATATTTTGAAGGACAACGATCCTGATGATGTGTCGTATTACCCTTATATGAATGGACAATTGGTATTTAAGAATGCTGTGGTGCGTTTCTCAGAGGTCATTATGGAAGGGCTCAAAAAGAATAAATTAGATGTAAAGGATATTGATATGCTGATCCCTCACCAGGCCAATCTTCGTATCTCTCAGTTCATCCAAAGGAAATTTGGGTTGTCTGATGATCAGGTATACAATAATATCATGAATTACGGTAATACCACCGCGGCCTCTATTCCTATTGCTTTAACTGAAGCCTGGGAAAAAGATAGAATCAAAGAAGGTGACCTGGTAGTGCTAGCGGCCTTTGGAAGTGGATTTACCTGGGGAAGTGTTATTATGCGCTGGTAAAGCAATGTACCCATTAGAACCTTCTAGTGGAAACATCTCGAGCAGAAAACATGGTCCGATTGACAAATTTATATTTAAGTATTCACTGAGATCCAACAGACTTAAATAAGAAACCCCGATGGTTGCATCGAGGTTTCTACCATTGTTAAGCTGCACTAAACACTAACCATTAACTAAAATACAGCGTCCCAATGAATGCGTTATATTCTAATACAAGAGACGAGAATTATTGCAATACGTTACAGTACTTAACACACTTTAACATCCCTTTCAGCTTATGAAAAAGACCTTGGTATTCGGAGCTTCTTTAAAACCATCCAGATATAGCTATATTGCTATTAAAAGACTGGTGGAAGCATCAGTGAAAACCGTAGCCTTCGGTGCAAAAGAAGGTAGCGTGGCAGGTGTTAAAATTTTGAAAAGGTTCGATACGTTTAATGATATAGATACCATTACTCTTTATTTAAACCCTAATAGGCAAAAAGTCTATTACAACATTATCATTGGCCTAAAACCCAGAAGGGTCATTTTTAATCCCGGTACAGAGAATCCTGAATTTTACGAGCTACTTCGGAAAGCAGGTATTGAAGTTGAAATTGCATGCACGCTTGTACTGCTGGCTACCGGGCAGTATAATTAGCCAGATCTTATTTTTTTCTTCGGATCAACAACAACCCTAAAAAGGTTAACAGACCATTGACCGGTAAGAGCTCATAACCCACCTGATAACCCCCAAGTGCTTCAGCCGGCAGGTTTGCCACCAGCATAATGATCAGCACACAGCCAATGGCCACTACCCAGCTTAATTTGTCCTTAATTTTGTATTTGGTACAGATACCAAAGGCAAACAGCCCCAATAATGGGCCATAGGTATAGGTAGCCACGGTAAGCAATCCGTCTATGACATTCCGGTCCAAAATGTACTTAAAGCTGATCACCACCAATACCAGGAGAACACTCATCCCAATATGCACCCTTTTGCGCAGCTGCTTTTGTTTGTGTTGCTCTTTTTTATCAATACCCAAAAAGTCCACACAAAAAGAGGTGGTAAGAGATGTTAAGGCACTGTCTGCACTGCTATAGGCAGCGGCAATCAAACCAAGAATAAACGTACTGGCTACAATACTGCCCAAGCCACTATTTAAGGCTATCTCAGGAAATAGGAGATCAGATTTTGGTGCACCATCCATCAAAGGGATGGCAACTTCAAAGCGTTGGGCATAAATGAACAACAAGGCTCCAAGCAATAAAAAGACAAAGTTCACCAGGATCAGGATCACACTAAACGAAACCATGTTTTTTTGGGCATCTTTTAAGTTCCGGCAGGTTAGATTTTTTTGCATCATGTCCTGGTCGAGCCCCGTCATACAGATGGTAATAAACATTCCACCCAGGAAGGATTTTACAAAATGATTCTTGGCATAGAAATCATCAGTAAAAAAAATAGTGCTGTACTCTTTTAGTTCTTCAGAACTAAGAAATTCGGTAAAACTCCACCCTAATTTTTGATTAATAAAATAGATAGATAACCCCACTGAGACCAGCATGAAGAGGGTTTGCAATGTATCTGTCCAGACAATGGTCTTAATTCCTCCCCTAAAAGTGTAGATCCAGATCAATAAAATAGAAAGAACAACAGTGAGTTCAAATGGTACATTCCATGCGTCAAAGACAAACTGTTGTAAGACTATTGCCACCAGGAACAATCTGAAGGAAGCACCAAGAACCCTGGAAATAAAGAAAGACAATGCCCCTATCTTGTAACTAACAGGACCAAAACGATCTTGTAAGTATTCGTAAATGGAAGTAACATTAAGGCGATAATATATAGGTAAAAGCACAAAGGCAATGACGAAATACCCAAACAAGTAGCCAAAAACTACTTGCATATAACTGAAATCTGAAGACTCTACCCAGCCGGGAACGGATATAAAAGTAACGCCAGACAAGGAGGCTCCTATCATTCCAAAGGCCACAACAAACCAGGGCGACTGCTTCCCTGCCTTAAAAAAATCGGCATTGGAATCATTTCGTCCGGTGACGTAAGATATAAGAACCAGGACCAGGAAATAGGCGCCTATAAGCAGCAGAATGTAGGAGGCTGTCATTCAAATTAATTTCCCGTCCAAAGTACAAAAAGTAAAAATAGTACGTAATTTTGCCCGTATGGAATTTTCTTCAAAGCTTCTGGAAAACGCAGTATACGAAATGTCTCAATTACCTGGGATAGGGAAAAGAACGGCCTTGAGATTGGTACTGCATCTTTTGAAGCAACCTGCTTCTCAGACAGATAGATTGGCACGCTCCTTAGAATCTTTGCGCAACCAAATAAAATTCTGCAGCAATTGTCATAATATCTCAGATGTTGCCCTTTGTGAGATCTGTGCGAATCCTAAAAGAGATACAAGTTTGGTTTGTGTGGTTGAGGACATTCGCGATGTTATGGCCATTGAGAATACGAGTCAATACAATGGGTTGTATCATGTGCTGGGAGGGAAGATCTCACCTATGGAAGGAATTGGCCCACAAGATCTTAGCATTAATTCACTGGTTGAAAAAGTTAAAAGCGGTACCATCAAGGAGCTTATCTTTGCTATGAGTTCAACTATGGAAGGCGACACCACGAATTTTTATATTTTTAAACAAATACAGGACCTGGAGGTAAATACCTCAACCATTGCAAGAGGAATTTCAGTTGGAGATGAGTTGGAATATGCTGATGAGATTACCCTTGGGCGAAGCATCATCAATAGGATCCCCTTTGAGAATTCCCTAAAGGCACAATGATAGAACTGTATGGAAAATTTAAAAAATAGTCCATAAATTTAGTATTTTTGCAAAAATATAGTACTTAATAAGGCGGTTAATAAGAATATGTCAAAGTTTGAATTGAAATTACCTCAGATGGGTGAAAGCGTTGCGGAAGCGACCTTAACTTCTTGGCTTAAGGAAGTAGGAGATACTATTGAATTGGATGAGGCAGTTTTTGAGATTGCGACCGATAAAGTAGATTCTGAAGTGCCAAGTGAGGTGGAAGGTGTTCTGTTAGAAAGACTTTTTGAAGTAGACGATGTCATTAAAGTGGGACAGACAGTAGCCGTTATTGAGGTTGAGGGAACTGAATCTTCTTCTCCGGAACCCGTTGTGGAGGTAAAGCAAACAGATGAGGTTGTTCCCGAAGCTGCATTGTCCACCATTGAAAAGCAAATGGTAAGCGCCAAAGAAACGGTTGCGGCACCCGTTGCAGATTACGGGGCATCAGAACGTTTTTATTCCCCACTGGTTAAAAACATTGCCAAACAAGAACAGATACCCTTTGAGGAACTAGAATCTATTGCAGGCTCTGGCCTTGAAGGCAGAGTTACCAAGAATGATATTCTGGCGTATCTGGAAAACAGACGTAATGGAGGTGCTGTAAAACAACCCATTACAACCCCGGTCATTGAGGAAAAGGAAACCGCTATACCTTCTGCTCCACAACTCACAGAAACTCCTCATAAAGTTACCACTGCTCAGTCAGTCACTGGGGATGAGGTAATCCCAATGACCCGTATGGGCAAGCTTGTTGCTCAACATATGACTAATAGTATTGCAACCTCGGCACATGTTCAGAGTTTTATTGAAGTAGATGTGACCAAAGTGGTTAGCTGGAGAAATAAAATAAAGGATGTTTTTGAGAAACGGGAAGGGGAGAAGCTCACTTTTACACCTATTTTTATTGAAGCGGTGGCCAAGGCCTTAAAGAAATTCCCAATGGTGAATATTTCCGTTGAGGGCGATACCGTAATTAAAAAGAAGAACATCAATATTGGGATGGCTGCTGCCCTTCCCGATGGAAATCTTATTGTGCCTGTCATTAAGAATGCAGACCAGTTGAATTTGGTAGGTATGGCCAAAGTTGTAAACGATCTTGCCAATAGATCACGCAACAATGCCCTAAAACCCGATGAAATTAAAGAAGGGACCTATACGGTGACAAACGTTGGAACCTTTGGAAGTGTTTTTGGTACTCCTATCATTAATCAGCCGCAAGTTGCGATCCTGGCACTGGGAGCCATACGCAAAGTACCTGCCGTTATTGAGACAGCTGAAGGCGATTTTATAGGGATTCGCAGTAAAATGTTTCTTTCGCATAGCTATGATCACCGGGTAGTAAATGGGGCGTTGGGAGGCATGTTTGTAAAAGCAGTAGCCGATTATCTCGAGAACTGGGACATCAACCGGGATATTTAGTTCATATAAACAAGGCCTCTTATTTATCTCACCTGCGGTATATAATTTAATAAAATGGAATTAAACCTTAGCAAACCTATTTGCTTCTTCGATCTTGAAACTACAGGCACTAACGTGGCAAAAGACAGGATCGTAGAAATATCTATCCTTAAAATATCGCCCAATGGGGAAAAGGAACACCGTACCTGGCTAGTAAATCCGGAATGTGAGATCCCTGCAGTAGTAGTGGCTATACATGGTATTTCAAACGAAAAGGTGGCTAACGAACCAACTTTCAAGGCCTTGTCCAAAGAGATCTATCAGTTTATAAAAGATAGTGATCTGGCAGGATTTAATTCTGACCGTTTTGATATTCCTCTCCTAGCCGAAGAAATGCTAAGAGCCGATATTGATTTTGATATGAAGAGTATGGTATCTGTAGATGTTCAGACTATTTTCCATAAAATGGAACAGCGAACTCTCTCTGCAGCATACAAATTCTATTGTGATAAAGATCTGACCGATGCACACAGTGCCAAGGCAGATACTGAAGCCACCTATGAAGTGTTGCTATCTCAGTTAGAACGTTATCCGGAACTGGAAAACAACATAAAAAAACTTGCTGCATTTTCTACACACAAACGGAGCGTAGATTTTGCTGGCTTTATTGGCTTGGATGAAGATGAGGAGGAGATCTTCACCTTTGGGAAACATAAAGGAAAAAAGGTGAGACTTGTTTTAGAGGAGGAGCCGGGTTATTTTGGTTGGATACTGAATGCCGATTTCCCCTTGTATACCAAAAAGGTCCTCACACAAATAAAATTGAGCAAGCTCAATAACAAACTTTAATAGAAATTAAGCGTATAGGCAATGAAAATTATCTGTATTGGACGCAATTATGCAGAGCATATAAAGGAATTGTCTAATGAACGGCCAACAGACCCGGTCGTTTTTATCAAGCCAGATTCTGCTGTGTTGCCAAAAGATCAGGATTTTTATATTCCGGAATTCTCACAGGATATCCATTATGAAGTTGAAGTTCTGGTAAAGATCAAAAAAGTGGGTAAGCACATTGATCCAAAGTTTGCCCACAAATATTACGATGAAATAGGTCTGGGAATTGATTTTACTGCCAGGGACCTTCAGGCTCAGTTAAAAGAGAAAGGACTGCCCTGGGAAAAGGCTAAAGGATTTGATGGCGCAGCAGTTATTGGTAAATGGGTTCCAAAAGCAGATTTCAAGGACTTAAAGAACCTCCATTTTACCTTAACCAAAAACGATGAGCTGGTTCAGAATGGTGATACGGCACAAATGCTTTGGACGATTGACGAACTTATTGGGTATGTGTCCAAATTCTTTACTTTAAAAAAAGGGGATGTACTCTTTACAGGTACCCCGGCGGGTGTTGGCAGAGTAAGTCCAAATGACTACCTTTCGGGAAGTTTGGAAGGGAAAGAATTATTGCGCTTAAAAATTAAATAGATGATCTATAGTCTTGATAAATTAAATGAGATGGCAGATGGTGACGAAGACTTCGTACTATCGGTGATTACCGTATTCCTGGAAGAAGTTCCACAGGATCTTGAAGATCTTGAAAAGGCCATTGAGGAAGGAAATTACGAAAATGTATATCAGCTTGCTCATAAAATAAAGCCTAATGTAGACCTGCTTGGGATGGAACAAACCCGGGCCATTGCATTGGAAATTGAAACACTTGGAAAAAGTGCTGAGAACAAAGACCAGATAGAAACCAAATTCCCGGTATTAAAACAAGATATCCTTCAGGTCATTTCGGAACTTGGAAAAGATTTTGACGTTTAATGTTTGCTGAAATTATTACTATTGGCGATGAGATCCTCATTGGTCAGATCATAGATACCAATTCCGCTTTTATTGCAAATGAACTCAATAAAATAGGAATTTCTGTATACCAGATTACTTCTGTTCAAGATGACAAGGCTCATATTCTGGATGCCTTGAAAGAGGCGCGGTCCAGGGCCCAGATCGTTTTTATCACAGGGGGTCTTGGTCCTACCAAGGACGATATCACCAAACATACATTTTGTGAATTCTTTAATGATACCCTCATCCAGAATGGCGAGGTGCTAGCACATATAGAAACGCTTTTTAAAAAGTACATATCAACGCCAATTTCAGACATCAACAGAGATCAGGCCCTTGTTCCTTCCAAAGCCCATATTTTGCACAATAATTTTGGAACTGCACCCGGAATGTGGATGGAAGAAGATGACAGTGTCTTTATATCCATGCCCGGCGTTCCTTATGAAATGAAAGATCTGATGGCGAAGCAGGTACTTCCAAAACTCGTAAAGAAATATAAAAGACCCTTTATTATTCATAAGACCATAATGACATATGGGTTAGGGGAGAGTGCCATCGCAGAACGCATTGCCACCGTGGAAGATAGTTTGCCGAGCTTTATAAAACTAGCTTATTTGCCAAATCTGGGAAAGGTGAGGTTACGCCTTACTGCAAAAGGAGTAGAGAAGGAAGTGCTCGAAAATGGGATCAAAGCCGTTTCTTCAGAACTTTATGAACTCATAGGAGATATTATCACAGGAGAAGAGGAAGAAGGAACCATAGAAGCGGTTGTTGGAAAATTCCTAACAGCAAAAAAACTCACGATGGCCACAGCAGAGAGTTTTACAGGGGGCAAGATCGCTGAACAGATCACTTCCGTTCCGGGAGCTTCTGCCTATTTTGTTGGGAGTTTGGTATGCTACGCTACCAGGACCAAAGTTGACGTTCTAAAGGTCCCTGAGAAATTAATTAAAAAGCATTCCGTGGTAAGCGCAGAAGTTGCAGCTGCCATGGCCAATAATATACGGGAAATGATGAAGGCAGATTTTGGAGTGGCCACAACAGGAAATGCCGGTCCAACTAAAGGCGATTCTGAGGCACCAATTGGAACAGTATATATAGCCATAGCCTCTGAAAAAGGGGTGCAAGTACAGGAGTTTTCCATGGGAAACCACCGCACAAGGATCGTACAAAAAGGGGTTCATAAGGCCTTGGAAATGTTGCAGAAAGAAATTTTAAAATTCTAAAAAAGATTTTTGTGCTTCCGTTAAAATGACGTAAATTTGCATCCTGTTTAAAACAAAGTAAATAAGAGCACCATGTCTAAAGTTTGCGAAATTACTGGAAAGAGGGCGATGTTCGGAAATAACGTTTCCTTTTCGATGAATAAAACGAGAAGGAGATTTGACGTAAATCTTTCTAAGAAGAGGTTTTATATTCCTGAGGAAGATCGTTGGATTACATTGAAAGTTTCTGCAAGGGCTCTTAAAAGTATCCACAAAAAAGGAATTTCTGCGGTGTTGAAAGAGGCACGTAAGAATGGAATACTGAAGTAAGCCAAATAAATAATACATCATGGCAAAAAAAGGAAATAGGGTTCAGGTAATTTTGGAATGCACAGAGCACAAAGAATCTGGTATGCAAGGTACTTCCAGGTACATAACCACCAAGAACAAAAAGAATACGCCCGATAGGTTGGAGATTAAGAAATTTAATCCCATCCTGAAAAGAATGACTGTTCATAAAGAGATAAAGTAATACATCATGGCAAAGAAGACCGTAGCAACCCTCCAGGGAAGTTCAAAAAGACTAACTAAAGCTATCAAAATGGTAAAATCACCTAAAAGTGGTGCTTATACCTTTGTTGAATCAGTAATGTCACCGGAAATGGTAAACGAATGGTTAGCTAAAAAATAGCAACCATTATTCATAATAAATAAGCTGCTATCCCAGGATAGCGGCTTTTTTTATTTCTTATATTTGAGCCGCCAAGCAAACGCCACCCATGAGTATCTTTAAGAAAATATTTTCTTCCGAAAAAAAAGAGAGCCTGGACAAGGGTCTTGAGAAATCGAAAACCAGTTTTTTTTCAAAATTAGGTAAGGCCGTTGCGGGAAAATCGAAAGTAGATGATGACGTCCTGGATAACCTGGAGGAAGTCTTGGTTACCTCCGATGTAGGTGTGGAAACAACACTTAAGATCATTGAACGTATAGAAAAAAGGGTCTCAGAAGACAAATACCTTGGTACAGATGAACTCAATGTAATTCTAAGGGAGGAAATTGCTGGGCTACTATCAGAGACGCATGTAGGGGAGGCTACAGATTTTGATATTCCAAAAGACAAAAAACCATATGTCATCATGGTTGTTGGGGTCAATGGTGTTGGAAAGACCACCACTATCGGGAAATTAGCACATCAATTAAAAAATAATGGATATTCCGTCATCTTAGGTGCAGCAGACACTTTTCGCGCTGCAGCCATCGATCAGTTGCAGGTTTGGGCAGACCGGGTAGATGTTCCTATCATTAAACAAAAGATGGGTAGTGATCCTGCTTCGGTGGCATTCGATACGCTTAGTGCTTCTTTAACACAGAATGCCGATGTGGTGCTTATTGATACTGCCGGACGACTACACAACAAGGTTAATTTAATGAATGAGTTGAGCAAAGTAAAACGGGTAATGCAGAAAGTAGTTCCTGACGCTCCTCATGAGGTACTGCTGGTTCTCGATGGCTCTACCGGCCAGAATGCCTTTGAACAGGCTAAACAGTTCACCAAGGCTACAGAAGTAACTTCTCTGGCGGTGACAAAGCTAGATGGAACAGCAAAAGGAGGTGTGGTTATCGGTATTTCGGATCAGTTCCAAATCCCGGTGAAATATATAGGAGTAGGGGAGAAAATTGAAGATCTACAGGTGTTTAATAAGTACGAATTTGTTGATTCCTTCTTCAGTTGAGGACATTAAAGATCATACCGTATTTTTTTATATTCCTACTGTCCCTTACAGTGCAGAGTCAGCTTATTCACCCAAAGGCCAGTCCTTTCTCAAAAATTACACAAGATATAGGATTAACTACCATTTTAATTGAGTATTCGCGCCCGGCTGCTAGAGGCAGACAGATATTCGGCAGGCTTGTTCCTTACGGCCGTATCTGGCGAGTTGGAGCAAATGAATCCACGAAATTTACCGTAAATAGTGAAATTGAGGTCCTGGGAAATACCTTGCTACCGGGAACCTATGCACTTTACGCCTTTCCGGAAGAATTTTCGTGGGAAGTTGTATTTCATAAGAATACATCTCATTGGGGCGACGGCCGCACCGCTTATGATCCTTCAGAAGATGCTTTTAGGGTGCATATAGAACCTGAAGAAAATTCAGAATGGCAGGAGAACTTCTTAATTTCATTCGATTCTATTTCTCATAACGGTGCCATAATGCAATGGAAATGGGGCAATACCACTGTCTCTATCCCCTTGGTAATTAATACACAAAAAGAGATGATGCATGCTATTGAGAAAAGCCTTGATGGTAATCCCAGCGCACAAACCTATTACGAAGCCGCAAGATACCTTCAGGAAGAAGAAATAGAATATACCAGGGCACTACACTACTTGGAAAAGGCAATAGTTATTGGAGGAGATACCTATTATTTTTACAGGGTTAAATCGCTGGTAGAGGCTTCCTTGAAAAATTATCAGGGAGCTATTAAATCGGCTCAACGCTCCTTGGTCCTGGCTCAGGCAGAAGGGAAGGATGAATTTGTTCGTATGAATCAAGAAAATATTGCTAGATGGAAAAAATTGAAATAATGCCCCGAAGTATCACTGTTTTAATGACCTTAGTTATTTCTCTCCTATGGATGGGAGGTTGCAAAAATGGGTCAACTGTAGATGAAAACGTTGTCTTATGGACTCCCTACAATGATTCTGCGGAGGTGGTGGCCAATAAAGAGCATGCAAAAACACGTATGCGCTATAAGTTGATACAATCTAAAGTCCTTGATAAAAATGAAATTTTCAGACCCTTATATCATGAAGTTTCTCAAGTTTCAGAGGAGGAGTATGAGCGATTAAAACCAATGATCCTTGAGCAGGATATCCCCAATATACAGGCCTTTGTTCAAGAGGGTAAATTAACATATGAGGAACTGGTCTTGTTTTATTTATACAGGATCTACAAATATGAATTGGATAATGAAACTACCTTAAACACTATCATAGCTCTGAATAAAGAAGTGGTAAATGAGGCGCGTAAAATGGATAAGGAAAGAAAAGAAGGTCACCACCCTATTTATGGAATGCCCATACTTTTAAAGGATAACATAAATACAAAGGGAATGAATACTACGGCAGGAGCACTGGTATTCACTGAAAATAATACAGATGATGCTTTTATTGTAGAACAACTCAAGGCAAACGGTGCGCTTATTCTGGGAAAGGTTAATCTTAGTGAATGGGCCTATTACCTCTGCGATGGCTGCCCGGTAGGCTATAGTGCCTTTGGCGGACAAACATTGAATCCTTATGGACGTAAGATCTTTGAAACTGGTGGTTCTAGCGCAGGAAGTGGCACCTCCATGGCCGCCAATTATGCGGTGGCAGCTGTTGGTACAGAAACTTCAGGTTCTATTCTATCACCATCGAGTCAAAACTCTGTAGTGGGACTTAAACCAACTATAGGTCTGTTGAGCAGAACCGGCATAGTACCTATTTCAAGTACGCTGGATACGCCCGGACCAATGACGCGAAATGTGACCGATAATGCGATTGTATTGGATGCATTAATGGGTAAAGATTCCGAAGATATAAGTTCTGTTCATAAAGACTTTGGAAAGAACTGGTTGCAAAACTCATCATCCTCGGAGATTAAGGGTAAGAGATTTGGAGCTTTTTCCAATTTATTGGAACGCGATAGCATTTACAAATTGACACTTGATAAAATGCAAGCAGCAGGTGCAGAAATAGTTGTGATAGAACCACCTGCTACGCCTCTTGATGGCTTTATCAGTATCCTTAACCTGGATATGAAGGTAGATCTGCCCGCATATATTTCCAAACATGTAGAGAATAAGAAGGAGATAACAGTGAAAGGAGTTGCCGATATCATGGAATACAACCTGCAGGATAGCTTAGTTCGTATTCCCTACGGACAGGGTAGGTTTAATAACGTTGTTTCGGATACCACCTCAATGGAGCAATTATCGATCATAAAAAGCAGTTTAGAAGCTCAGACAAGAAACTTTTTTAATGAGGCTATAGACAGCAATCAATTAGATGCCATACTGTCTATCAATAATTACCATGCGGCCTATGCCGCAGTTGCTAAATATCCGGCATTGACCATTCCAATGGGGTATAAATCAGATGGAGAACCCATTAGTCTTACCTTTATTGGGAAACAGTTTGAGGAAGCAAAACTATTGCAATTGGGCGCTGCCTATGAAAAGATCAATAGGGTGCGAGAAATTCCGGACGGGTATCGATAGAATAGCCTATTGAATTAATATCCAATTAGATCCCGCAGAACTCCCCAAAGTTCATTGTCAAAACTGGAAGGACCTGCCTGATCTTCACCGGCATCTTCGCCCATTCTGACTATTACCAACCCCTGGTCTGGAACAATATATAGTTTTTGGTCATTTTTCCCTAGTCCGGCATAGGTGTCAGGAGGGGCATTTGGAATAAGGAGCCCATTGAATTGTGTTTGTGAACCGGGAACCATATAACTGCCTTTACCATTTAACCACCATAAATACCCATAAGATAGGTTTAGATTCTGGGAGGTGGTGCTCATAGAGGTTATAAAGTCCATATCTCCAAGTATTACTGTATTTTCCCAGACGCCCATATTAAGGTTTAATAATCCAAAACGCGCCATACTTCTGGTATTACTGAAATAGACATTGTTTTTGCCGTTGGTGCTAAGCCAAAATCCGTTCATTCCTATTTTATCACGTAGTTCGGTATTAAAATACGAGGAAAAGGTAGTTCCTGCTGCAGCGCTTACAACACTTTCCAACAAGGTATAAGGCCCGTTGTGATATGCCCAGCGTGTTCCGGCATCAGCAGTATACCGGAGGCAGTCCGGGGTTACACAATCAAAGAAAAGATCGTTTAAACCGGAGGTCATCGTAAGTTGATTCCGAACGGTTATGGCATTTTCCTTTTCCGGTTCAGCGGAGGTCCATCCTTCGCCAAGGTATTGTGAACTGGGATCATCTATACTAAGGAGGTTATTTTCCTGAGCTATACCCACAGTAAAGGCGGTTAAAGTTTTTCCTGCCGAGGCCCAATACCAAATGCTGTCGCGGGTAAAGGATCCAAAATAGGTTTCCATGGCTATCTTCCCATTTTTAAGGATTATAAAGGCCTTGGTTCCTTTTTCTTCCAGTAGCGCATTAAGATTAGGAGTAGCATCGTCATTCCAGCCAAGTTCTTCGGGTGAAACGGTCTCCCAGGCAGAAGAAGTTAAGGGCGGGAAATATAGCGCAGGAGAAGGATCATCTAGAATGGGATCCTCACTGTCATCATTTGAAGAGCATGCTACCATTAGTAGTACGAACAGAAATAACGGAAGGTAGAATGTTTGCCTTATCATAATTGCCTAAGCTTTAGATCAATAATCTCACTTTAGGTTTAACGAAAAAAGAAAAGAAATCGTGTAAAGCAGGAAAATATGGTTTTCCTTACCGTATTTTTGCACCTCAATTATAATGAATGCGAACTAAAACGCTAAAAAAGAACAGGATAAATGTGGTAACCCTCGGGTGTTCCAAGAATGTGTACGATTCTGAAGTACTCATGGGACAACTGCGTGCCAATGACAAAGAGGTGGTGCACGAAGAAGATGGCAATATTGTAGTGATCAATACCTGTGGTTTTATTGCCAATGCCAAGGAGGAGAGTGTAAATACTATACTGGAATACGTACAGCAAAAAGAAGCAGGCATTGTAGATAAGGTGTTTGTCACCGGGTGCCTAAGCGAACGTTATAAGCCAGATCTGCAAAAGGAGATCCCCAATGTGGATGCGTATTTCGGCACCAGCGATCTACCAAATCTATTAAAGGCCCTGGAAGCAGACTATAAACATGAGCTGCTGGGGGAGCGTTTAACTACAACCCCTAAGAACTATGCGTATCTCAAGATCGCTGAGGGGTGTGACAGGCCTTGTTCTTTTTGTGCTATTCCTCTGATGCGTGGGAAACACCGAAGTAAGCCCATTGAAGAATTGGTCATAGAGGCAGAAAAATTGGCGGCTAAAGGTGTAAAAGAGCTAGTTCTTATTGCCCAGGATCTGACCTATTATGGCCTGGATCTTTATAAAAAACGGAATTTAGCAGAATTGCTCAAGGCGCTGGTGAATGTAGAAGGCATTGAGTGGATCCGCCTGCATTATGCATTTCCCACAGGGTTTCCTATGGATGTGCTGGAAGTAATGCGGCAAGAACCCAAGGTCTGCAACTACATAGACATCCCCTTACAGCATATTTCTGATCCTATCCTTAAAAGTATGCGCAGAGGGACCACCAAACAAAAAACAACCAGGTTACTGGAAGATTTCAGAAAGGCAGTTCCAAACATGACCATCCGAACTACCTTGATTGTTGGGTATCCCGGTGAGACAGAAGAAGATTATCAAACATTAAAGTCCTGGGTTGCGGAGATGCGATTTGAACGTTTGGGATGTTTTACATACAGCCATGAAGAAAATACGCATGCCTTTGCACTTGAGGATGATGTTCCTGAGGATGTTAAGCAGCAACGGGCCAATGAGATCATGGAGCTTCAGTCACAGATCTCCTGGGAATTGAATCAGCAAAAGATCGGAAAGACCTTTCGTTGTATCATTGACCGTAAGGAAGGAAATTATTTCGTAGGACGAACAGAATTCGACTCCCCCGATGTGGATAATGAAGTACTTATTGATGCCTCTAAATATTACATAAAACAAGGCGATTTTACTTCTATAACCATCACAGATGCTGCGGATTTTGATCTGTATGGAATACCGGAGAGAGCAGAGTAGTAAGTAAACCCACTACAGGACACACAGCGTTTTTATAGTTTACACGTTGGAGTAAATGGTAAATAAAAAGCGCTGAAGGAATGATCCTACAGCGCTTTTTATTTGTTATATATATATTACATTAATTTCCTTCACTCAAGGAAAAACTGCCATCTCCTATAAAGTTGGTCACTTCGATGGTCACGGTCCATATACCGGAAGTTCCGGCAGAGGTAACACCATCAATGCTATCAGGTTCTGTACCTCCCTGGATAGACCTGTCCAAAACCACTATTCCTTCGGAATCCTCTACGATCATCCGGAAGCTCCCTTCTGTGGTAGCTGTAATATCGGCATTGTAGTCTGCGGTACTCAGGTTGTTATTCCAGCTAAAAATACGGGTAGCAGTACCTCCGTTTCCGGTAAAGCTCGCATCAATATCCCCATTGAAATCCGACCGGTCCCCAACAGTAAAATCTGAAGGATCAGTTCTTAGCTGGGTTCCATTAACGGTTACCCTAACAAAGGCATCATCATCTTTACTACAGGATGTTACTAAAACCATAGCGGGTAACAGTAAGAACATGCACAGTGTTTTGAAATTGTTTTTTCTTGTCAAATTTTGAAAATACATAGTAATAATTTTTTAAGATTATATGTATAGAACAATTTTAACGGAAAAATTCTTGAAATATTTTTTATTTTTTTACACAGGATTTAAATGACTTAAGTAATTGGAGATCTATTCAACTAATTGTAATACCATTACTTAAAGGTAAACATTGGAGATCAGTCGCTCTACCGTGGGATGATCATTACCTCCTTTGGGTTCTATTGTAATATTCAATGATGCTGCTTTATCAATATAGGTCAGAGCAATGAGCTCTTTATCTGTAGGTAGTAACCCCATACTGATCATCTCCCCATCTACATCGGCCCACATCTGATATGTTTCCTCTTCTTTAAGTTTCGGTAACGCTTGTGGATTTACCCAAACGGACCTGTTTTTATGGTTTACATATGCCACAGCCCTGGCTTTCGGAGATAACTGATTTCCTTTTAATAGAAATGGGATGGCATCCTTACTATTCAAAACACTAACCATGGCCTGGGTCACTTTTACCTCGTTCGAAAGAGTTTGTACCTCTTCTTGCAATTGTTGTTGTTCTTGCTGAGCCAGGATAAAATTCTCTTGCGCTGATTGCCAACGGGTGTAAAAAAAGAAGGAGGTTAAGGCAAATAGTGCCGCCAAGCTGGCCGCTACGAGCAAGCGCATAGGATTAAAGGCGTTTTTAGGAGAATCTCGATGAAGTGGAATAGTAGTATCTTTTGCTTCGCTATCTATTGCTCTTACCAGTGAAGCACGTATACTTTCCGGAGGTGAAATGGCATTTTCCATGGCCATTTTTTCAAGATCGGATTCTAGCTGATGTAACTTCTCTTGTAAGACACTATCTTTTTGGATTTCCGATTCCAACAACAACCCCTCCTCCTGGGTTAATTCTCCCAGCAGGTATTGTGTTAACAGGCCTTTTTCTAAAATGTCCTTCCTATCCATATCCAATTACTTCAAAACATATCAAGATAAATCCAAGGGGAAGCTGATAATTCGTTCTTAGCTGAACTAGTGCCTGCCTTACATACGACTTAAAAGTCCCTAAAGGAACACCCATCATTTTGTGAGCTTCCCTATGGGTATACCCTTTGAAATACACCAACTCTATTACTTTCTGATGATGATCTTCTAAATTTTTCAGAACCCCATTCAATTCATCATATTCCTGGGGCAATTCCTCTTCCTTTATATTCTTATATACACTCATATCCTCATTTTGGATGAGGGTATCTGTTTTTCGTAAAGCATTCAGGGTTTTATTCCTGGCAATTCTATATGCCCAGGTGTAAAATTTGCCTTTAGAGGCGTCGTATTGATCAATTTTTTTCCAGATGGTCAAAAATATTTCTTGAAGAAGATCTTCTGATAATTCCTTATCCCTGCACATACGGATCACTACTCCATAGAGAGCCCCTGAGTACTTATCGTACAGGGCATAGAGCGCATTTTTGTCACCTTTTTTGAGGAGTTCTATATGGTGGTCATCATTCATAGCAAGTGTTAAAGATATGATAAAAATCTGCTTTTGTCATCCATACGGTCTGTACTGGTGTACTTACTAATGCATAGTGCAACTATTAGAAGTTTAACACAAAATCTAAAAAAACAAATCATGAAAAAAGTAATCTTTATTATTTCCGCTATTGCCTTGATGGCAATGACTCCAAAAGTAAATGCTCAAAACAATTCTCAGGACATCGTAGACATTGCAGTTTCTGTAGACGATTTCTCAACATTGGTTACTGCTCTAAAAGCAGCAGACCTGGTTGGAGCTTTACAAGGGGACGGACCTTTTACCGTTTTTGCACCAGTTAATGCAGGATTTGCAAAAATTGATGCGAATACTTTAAATAGCTTATTAATGCCAGAGAACAAAGAGCAGTTAGCCGCTATCTTAACCTATCATGTAGTATCCGGCAAAGTTACAGCTACAGACGTAGTGAATGCTTTGGAAGCAGGAAATGGAAAAGCGGCCCTTACTACTTTGAACGGGGGAACTGTAACGGCAGTAAAAAAAGACGGGGGAATCTATCTAATGGATGCCAACGGAAATTACAGCAAAATAGCTAAGACAGATGTAATGGCCTCTAATGGGGTGATTCACATCATCGAAGATGTGGTTATGCCACAATAGTTGGTTGGTTGTTGAAGTAAAGGCACTGTGCAAACGGTGCCTTTTTTATTTTAGGTAATTGAAAACATTATTTGTTAAAGCGGCCACCAGGTAACCAATGCTGTCTGTACTATAAAAAGTATAAAAAATGGGATCACCAGGTACCCCATGATATCTCGTGCCTGTATTTTTATACCAACTGCCATAATGGGAATGATCAGTAGTAAATAAAATGGCTGCATAAGGTTGGTTAGGCTTTCCCCATAAGCGATAGACATTGCGGTACGAGAGATAAGTGCAGACATTTCCTGAGGTGGAAGACCCACACCAATTTCTTGTACGGCTTTTATAATGGTAGGGCCAATAACCGCAAACTCACCTCCTGCAGAAGGAATTGCAAAATTAACCACCCCTCCCGCCAGGTATGAAAAAAAAGGAATACTGTCTACAGTAGCCACTGATGCCAACCAGTAGGCAAGTTTTTCCCCTAACCCGGTATAGATCATAATGCCCATTATTCCTGCGTAAAAAGGAAATTGAAACAAAATACCCGAAACATTTCCACTGGCCCTTTTCATGGCGATCACATAGCGCATAGGGGTGCGATGCAGCAATAAACCCAGCATCAGGAACAAAAAGATCATAATATTCAGATTAAGGTCGAATCCTTTGCTTATAAAATGAGATCCAAGGTAGATAGCTCCCAGGGCGGCAATAACATATTGCAGAAGACTGCTATTGTTCATCAGGTCCGATAGGGCCCTGTAAGGCAATGTAAGCAAGCGTGCTTCCTCATGGATTGTAACCGACCCTTGTTGTGTCTCCGGCTCCAACATGCTCTCCAGAGTTTGAATATCATCCGTCTTTGGCAGGAGAAAGCGCATGATCAAAGGTGCAATTAGGACAAAACTTACGAGAATTGCGATATTCAGTCCGGATCCAAGGGTTTCAGTAGTGGGGATAGTTGTGATCAGAATACCAGCCTCTATGATAAAGTTCCCTTCCGTATTTAGTAACAATGGAATTGAGCTTGATAGTCCGGTGACCCATCCTAGGTGTGAAAAATAAACACACGCAATCAGAAAAGGATAATTGATCCCTTTGATCCTGATGGCCAGTTCTCTGCCCAGAACGGCGGTTATGACCACCCACCCCCAGCTTATCATGCAAAGTAACGATCCAATAAAAACTACCAGAAGATATACCTGTTGTGGGGATTTTATCTTTTTCGCTAAGAGGTCGATCCCTTTTTTAACTGCGGGAGATAAGGCTATAGAATACCCTGTGATCACCAGCAAAACCATTTGCATACCAAACTCAAGCAACATCCAGAAACCGTCATACCACGATTCTAAGACCTCAAAGGGCGTAACATCTACCCATACCAATGCCAGGATGCCGGTGATAAGAGTTAAGGTAAGAGCAAAGACGAATGCATCGGGCATGTTCCTTTGAAAGATATCTGTAAACTTCTTCCCTAATTTTTGGATCATTTGAATTCTTTTTATCGTCTATAACTGATCTAATAAACTTGCTGTATCTAAAATGGCAGCAAATTCATCTTTTAGAGTGGCCAGGCAAATGTCATGCACCAGAGAGGCATCATACCTTCGTCCATCGTTTCCTAAGGTATCAAAAGTTGCCGTAGCATCTGAAATAATATAGGTATCATACCCAAAATTTCCGGCCATACGAGCAGTGGACGAAATACAGTGGGCAGTTGTTAAGCCAACCAAGACCAACTGCCCTATCCCTTCTTTTTTAAGGTACGCATCCAGTTCGGTTCCAATAAAAGCGCTGTTCACTTCCTTTTCAAATATAGGTTCTCCCTTATTGGGCCTTATGATCTCCTTAAAATCATTACCGGGAGTGCCTTTTGCCAGGGGAGATGGCGGACTTCCATTGTGTTTCACATGGATCACCGGGAGTTGATGCGCACGCCAATAGGCAAGTAGTTCTGCGGCCCGTTCTTCCGCCCGGGGATTATTCCGATTACCGCCGTAATACGCTAATTCATTCAACCCTTTTTGAATGTCGATAAGTAAAAGTGCCGGGTTATCACTTAGGGTCATAGTCTTATTGTTTATTTAAGCTCCTTCGGAAACCTTATAGATCACAGGATTAAATGCTTTGGATGCCACTACAACACTATCCCCATTGTGGAGATCCTTTATTTCTGAAGCATCGGCTACTACCTTAATAATAGTAGTATAAATAAGGACGGTTACTATATAAATGACATCTTGTTGTTCTATGGACAACACCGTTCCCGTAAATTGAAACTTTCCACTTAATTTCTTGTTCATAAAAATTTCCTGTGGCATACCTATTTTGGTTATCCTCCCTTGCTCCATTACAACCACGGTATCTGTAAGCTTCATTATTTCTCCAAGATCATGGCTCACAAGGATGGTAGTAAGTCCATAATTATTGTGCGCTTGCAGGATATAGTCCTGCAGTTTTGTACTAATTTGTGCATCTAAAGCCGCCAGGGGTTCGTCCAGAAGAAGTATATCGGGCTGTTGTACGAGTGCTCTGGCCAATGCAGCCCTTTGTTTCTGACCACCGGAAAGCGTATCCGGGGTACGATTTTCCAACGTGGATAGTTCCATAACTTCCATAAGTTCAGGAATCAGATCCTTTGTTTGTCCCTTTCTCTGTGCAAATTTCAGATTCTCCTTTACAGTCATATTGGGAAACAAGGCGTAATCCTGAAAAACATACCCAATATTGCGTTTTTGAGGTGATATATTGATCTTTCTTTCTGTATGATACCAGGGAATATCATTTACCAGGATACTTCCTTTGTCCGGGACTAATAATCCGGCCAGCATCCTTAGAAACGAGGTTTTACCTGCACCTGAAGGCCCGTATAAAGTAACAAAAGTACCTTTTGGGATATCGAGATCGATGCTGAGCTCGAAAGATCCATCTGTGGTCTTTAGGTGTTTTTGAAAGCTAAGGTTTATCATTTCCAAAATCGTTTTAAATAACCTCCATTGATAAGGTATACCAGCAGCAACATCCCAAAAGTGATCGCAAACAAGGTCAGGGAATAGAAATTGGCCGCTTCATAGTTTAGGGCTTCCACTTCATCATAGATAGCGATAGAGGCCACTCTTGTTTTACCCGGAATATTTCCTCCTATCATTAGAACCACACCAAACTCGCCAACAGTATGGGCAAAGGCCAAAACGATACCCGTTAAAAGAGACTTTTTGATATTGGGAAGTAAGACCTTAAACAAGGTAATATTTCGGGATTTCCCCATAACGGCAGCCGCTTCTGACAATGAGGAGGGGAGCGATGACAATCCCGCCTGTATTGGCTGCACCATAAAAGGCAGGCTATAGATCATGGAGGCAAGTACAAGACCTCCAAATGAAAATACCAATTGCAGGCCCAACCAGGAATTTAACCATTCACCAAAGGCATTATTAGGACTAAAGGCCACTAAAAAATAGAAACCAAGCACAGTTGGAGGTAATACCAAAGGCATACTAACCATGGTTTCTATGATGGGTTTAATTCTGGAGTTGGTTTTGGAAAGCCAATAGGCCAGCGGTATGGAAACTACCAACAAAGCAAGGGTTGTGGTAAATGCCAGTTCAAAAGTTAATAGAAGTGGTTCCCAATTCATAATGGCGACAACATTACTTCATTTAATTTTACCATGGCCATGATCCGCATACCAGGCTTTAATTTTAGTGCTAAAACTGCAGCGGTACTAATTGTTGAACGAATTTGTCCTGCTTCGGTTTGTATGGTCAGACAACTTAGCAATTGGCCTTGTTCTAGGGACTTGAGGGGGCCTAACATCTTGTTTTGTAAACTCACCTTATGATCGCTGTGATTGCCGATCACAACTTCTGTTTCTTTAAAAAGGATAGCTACATTTTTATTTTTTTCCAGATAGGGCGCACTTTTAGGAGTATCAATCACAATTGCCTTTATTCTTAAATCCCCAGACAATAACACCGTAACCAGGGAAAGATCTCCCGAAACTTCAAGATGCTCAATATGCCCCTCTAATCTATTCATGTACCGAATATCCAAATTTTTGCAGGATGTCTTTTCCTTCTCCGGAAAAAAGATACTCATAAAAGGCCTGAGCTCCTCGCTTTTTCGGCTTTTTACTTTTAGTTAATACAACACCTTGTGGCATTGGTGTATAGGCTTTCTCATTGATCCGTATCCATACACCTTTCTTGTTCATTGCCTGGCTCACAACAACAGACTGCGAAGTAAATCCAATATCTGCAGCTCCCGAGGTGATAAATTGGTTGGTCTGCCCAATACTTTCACCAAATACCAATTTATCTTGCAAAGATGTTGTTAATCCGTAGAAATCTAGTACCTCTATGGCCGCTTTGCCATAAGGTGCTGTTCTAGGATTGGCCAGGGCGATATGCCCAACGCTGTCGGTTTGCAATACTTCCAGGGAAGGCTTTAATGTTGAGGTGTAGCTCCAAAGTACCAGGGTTCCATAGGCATAGACCTTAGGAAGCTCGTAAGTTAGGCCAATAGCGTGAAGTGCTTCAGGATATGTTAGATCGGCCGAAAGAAATAGGTCATAGGGAGCGCCTTCTTTGATCTGAGCAAATAACTTTCCGGAAGAACCTAAGATCACCTCGCATGTATAGCCTGTATCTTTCTCAAACTGATCTGCCAATTCTTTTATTGCATACTGCATATTTGCAGCAACTGCCATTCGGACTATGGTCTCATCTTCTTTTGTTTTTTTACAACCAAATGCAATAATAGTAGCAACTAAACAATAAAAGAGGACCCTTTTATTCCTGCTCATAGAACCCTCAGGGTTTGCATTGCATGAGGTGGTATTTTTATTATGGTAGCTTCTGCTCCTACATAATACTGGTATGAGATTGCCTTATCACCCGGGTTCATCACTACAGTAATGAGGGAAGAATCCTCGTTGATAAATGAAGTGCTTAGCAATACACTTCTGCTGCTTACAGTGCTTACCCGCAACGCATTTGGTCTAACAAATTTTGAAAAGTGCCCAATATAATAGTAGGAGGGAGTATAGATCAGGGAACCCGCCGTTACATCTCCATGAATAGGAGCAAAACAAAAATTCCCAACATGGTTGGGGCCGCCACGTTCATCTAACAAGATATTCCAGTCTGTCCAACCTACAGTACCCTGATTAAAATCATTGATCATAGAACGACCATAGCGTTCTGCATTAGCCCAAAACTGATATTTTTCAGCCTTAAAACCTTCAACGCAACCCTCTGTAAAAAGCAGGTTTTTATCGGGGTAAGATTCCTTTATGGCGCCCAAATTATTGAACATAGGATCACCGCCCGCCCAGGTTTCATACCAGTGAAATCCTATCCCCCAGGCGTACTTTGCTGCATCAGGATCATCAAAAATGGTATTTGCCCTGTGAGTAATTAGGTCTCTGTTATGATCCCAGACCACGATCTTCTTGTCCCCCAAACCTTCTTTTACCATAGCAGGCCCTAAATGATTCTTTAAAAAATCGCGTTCTGCCTCTGCAGTATAGATACAAGATTCCCATCGTTGTACGGCCATTGGCTCATTCTGGATGGTAATACCCCATATGGGCATTCCTTCGGCCTCATAGGCCTTTATAAATTTTGTGTAATAAAGAGCCCAGGTGTCGTAATATTCCGGTAGTAATGTACCACCCTGCAACATATTATTGTTGTCTTTCATGTAGGCAGGAGGACTCCATGGGCTGGCATATAGTAGAAGTTCTCCCCCGGCAACCGTGATAGCTTTTTTTATCATAGGGATCCTGAATTGCTGGTCATGATCTATTGAAAAAGAAGCCAGTGTTTTATCATTTTCTTCCACATAAGTATAGCTGCCATTGCTAAAATCACAGCTGTGAATGGTTGTTCTGGCAAGGGAATATCCAATACCCTCTTCTTTGCTGTAGTAAGCTTTCAAGAGTTCTTCCTGTTGGGCTTCAGGCAATTTTGCAAAAACCTCGGCGGAGGCATCTGTAATAGCCCCACCAATTCCCAGGAATTTTTGAAAAGTTTTGTTCGGATTCACAAAAATGGAAACTTCATTCTCTAGCGGTTGCTTGCCCGCTGCAAAAGATAGATTTTCTGTCTTGCTGAGACGCAAATCAGTTTCACTTGCCGTGGTGTAGACCTCCAGTTTTTTATCCTTTGCGGAATACGGATTGGAAATAGATTCTACTGTTTCCGGCTCCAGGGTTTTTGTTTCCTTATCATTTCCACAGCTACTTAGTAAAAGGACCAGGATAATGATCGCGCAGAGCTTCTTCATAGTACTAAAATTTATAAATTATATTTTAAAGGTCACATATTTACAAATTGAAAGCTCGACAATGGGATCTTTTTTAGATCCATTGTTGTTTCATTCAACAAAATACCGTGTTCTAAAAAGGCCTTGAGATTCGCAAGCCAGAAGGTCCAGCCATTACTGCAACCAACATAAATGTTCATTTTATTTTTTTCATCTGTCGGTATATTGCTTTGTTTCAACATCACCAGTACATTATTTTTTTCTTCTTGCAAGGTAATGGTTACCTTACAATGACCTGCAAATGAAAATTCGATCTGATCGGTGCCGTTGGCCATTAGTATCTTGCCTGTTTCTTCCCCGTCCCAGTTATGCCATTTCCAG
>NZ_CAMYKH010000007.1:30785-40525 GCF_947258935.1 uncultured Muriicola sp. | reverse complement strand
ACTCCTTTTTTGGTTTTGTAAAAAGCACTGCTCAAGAACCAGGAACAAATTCCGTCTGCTGTTCCCCAGCACCAATATATCTTTTCTTTTGGAGCATTTATATAGATCTTTTTTGTAAAAGCCTCAAATCCGAGCGATTCCATTGTTCTATCGTTTTCTATTCTTTTCTATTTTATATAGTTCATCTCCCAGGGCATCCAGAAAGGGAATCCCAATCTCATCATACTCATAGACATTGTCATTGAATATACCATCAGAATTTACCAGAATGGTAGCAGTTACCATAAATTCTACCTTATTTTTTTCATCATGGATATAGGCGCAATCTGTAAGGGTGCCATAGGCATACCCTACCTTATTATAGATCTTAATATTGGTTGGTATGGCCTCTTTCGATCCTCCGAATAATAGGAATTTACCGTAACTATCATAGTAGTCCTCCTGGTTGTACCCGGTCTCCCTTGGGAGAATCTTCATAGCGTTCAGCAAAAACTGTCGCTGCGCAGCACTGATGTTAAATCGTTCTTTTTCTGGGAAACTCTTTGGAAAGATGATCCTCTTCAACAGCCCATGTTGGGTTTCAATAGGATAGTAGTTCTTAAGACTAAAATTAAAAGGTTCATCAATAAGTGAATCCCCTTCATAGAAACCAATTCCCTTGGTTATACCTTCTAACGTAAGTGGATCTGCAGAGGTATTGGCACTTCCTTCAAGGCTGGTGGTGGTGCTGTCATTAAGATAGATCACCAGGGGTTTGGTGGTTACATCATCTGCATTGGGTACCGATAGCCTATGTGCAATTCTGGCCGGACCAATATTCTTGGAACTGAATTTCTCATTGATGGCATCTTGCCCAAGAAATTCTAGCAAACGATTGTTGGCATCATTATCACTTACTGCAAAGATCTTTATTATTTCATTGCCAAAAGTTGTTTCAAGAGTATCTCCCTCCACATAAAATTTGGTTTGGGTTGTAAGTACACTGGAGGCATTAAGTTTTTCAAGGGCCATCACCGCAATAGGAAATTTCACCGTGCTTGCAGGATAAAAATACTTGTTGCGATCTACCTGAAAATCATAATCAGCGAAGCGCACACCATCCTTCTCTCGAAAGATCCTGGAAAACCGAATCTGTAGTTCATATGCTTCAGGATGATCCATTACACTGCGAATCCTGGGATCTTTAGATGCCAAAGCACTATCTAATGGATCAATTAAGGCCGTGGTACTTGCACACCCCAAAAAGAGGAAGCAAATTATAAGTACACGTAATACTGGGATCCTACCCTTGTATATTTTAACTCCTATGTTTGGAAAAGAATTCATTGATTTATTAGGTAATTTCTTCCTCATAGACTTCCCCTCTATGTGGTAAAAGTGCATCTCTTATCTGTATCATTTTTGTCTCTTCCACTACCATATAGGCTACAGAGTGCATTTCTGTTAGATTCCTAGATCCTGTGATGTTCAATTCTAAGGATTCTTTTTTAACAAAGTCGGCTAAATGACGTGCGTGATGCTTGGCAGTTTCACTGGCGTCCGGCCCGCGGAAATCCCACATTAATTTAATTTTTCGGCTCAAGATATTTCAATTTAAGATTGTGATAATGAAGTACCCTGTTCAGCAAATGCTTTGAAATCCTTTAAATACTTTAACGATTGCTTTTTAAATATGCCGGGCATAAAGAATGCCATTAATTTCATAAAGATCCCATTGAACTCAAATTCCGATTCTGAGATCCATTTGCTTGTATTCTCATCGATGGCTTTAAAATAGTTCTTTTGTATGTTATGCACGTCTTTTGCATCATAGGTGGCGTGGAACTCATGGGGCATATTTCGTTTTAAGATCGTTTCTATCATGATCAATTCACGTTTGCCCATTTTGTAAATAAGTTCCATTTGCGCCCCTTCCTCTCCCGGATTACCTTTAAGTTGCCTGTAAGAGATCAGATCTTTTTGCCAGTGCTTCATATTGTCCGGATTGTCTAGTTTCTTAACAAATTCGGAAAGGGGTAATTGTATGATAATTTCGGTGATATATTTCATGATTCCTCGATAATAATACCCTCTAAGGTACTAAAATAAGAGAACTGCTTATTAAAAATCTGTTAATCAATCAGTGTATTACTTGTTCAGGAAATTCGAATTCTTAATTTTGCTGAATGATTTTCCCCAAAAAGAATTTATTTAGAGTTCCCGTGCTTTTTGGAACTTTAATTCTGGCAGTATTGGTAATTTCTTGTGATGGTCTCTTTAAAAAGGAACCAGACTCCGAGCCGCTTGCAAGAGTAGGAGGTGCTTATCTATACAAAGAAGATATTGAATCCCTGCTAATTGCTCCCTTAAATAAACAAGACAGCGCATCCCTTGTAACCAATTACATTAATAATTGGGCAATAAAGCAATTGCTATTTTCAAAGGCACAGATCAATTTGACCGAAGAAGAGATCGCAGCCTTTGAGCGATTGGTGGCAAATTACCGAATAGATCTTTTCACCAGAGCTTATAAGGAAGCTTTGGTCCTGAGAGGTGAGGATACCACCATAACGGATTCACAACTTCAACGATTTTATGAGGAAGAGAAAGAGAACTTTATCTTAAAGGAAAAGTTAGTGCAATTGCGTTTCGTACAATTACCCAAACAATTTTTAAATAAGAATGAGGTCATTGAAAGGTTAAAGCGATTTGAAGAAGGAGATAAGGTCTTTCTAGATTCTATAGGCGTACAATTCACCAAACTCAATTTTAATGATTCTCTATGGATCACTGTTTCGAGAATCATACAAGAAATACCTCCTTTAACATTCGAAAATGAGGAACGATACTTAAAAAAATCACAATTTTTTGAATTGGAGGACTCTGTAGGGGTATATTTGGGGAAGATTGCGGAGGTGCGGAATATTAATGAAATAGCACCTTTAACTTATATTAAACCCACTATCAGGCAGGTGTTGCTAAACAGGAGAAAACTGGAGTTTATGAGGCGTCTTGAAACGGAGATTCTGGATGAAGCCGTAAAACGAAATGAATTTGAGATCTATGAGAAAGAGAAATAAAAATTTACTGGGCCTATTACTTTTTACAGTGATGGCACTTGGTGTTAAGGCTCAGGAGGAAAATACTCCCGATTTACCTGAAGAACCTATGCAGGCAGAAATGACGCCTAAGACCGATACTGTAAACAACTTTAAGAAAATAAAGTTAGATGGTATCTCTGCTGTGGTAGGTGATTATGTTATCCTTGATTCTGACATTGAGAAGACCTTGATCGATCTCCGAAGTCAGGGAGCCTCTGTTGAGGACATTACTCATTGCAGTTTGCTTGGAAAACTAATGGAAGATAGATTATATGCCCATCAGGCGGTACAAGATAGTATTCTGGTTTCCGATGATGAGGTAAATGCTACAAGCGATCGCCAAATTCAACAATTGGTTCAGCAAGTGGGCTCCATGGATAAGGTTTTGGAATTCTATAAAAAAGAAACCGTAGAGGATTTCAGGGAAGAACTCTATACCATTAATAAACTTCGTATGCTGTCTGAGAAAATGCAGCAGAAAATAGTGAGTGAGATTCAGGTTACTCCTGAGGAAGTGCGTCAATTTTTTAGGAACATTCCGGAAGATGAAAAACCGGTCTTTGGAGCTGAATTAGAAATCTCACAAATCGTGAAGGCGCCTGAGATCCCGGAGGAGGAAAAGCAAAAAGTGATAAATAAATTAGCGGAGATCAAAGCCGATGTAGAAGACAATGACGCCAGTTTTAGTGTGAAGGCCATCTTGTATTCGCAAGACCCTGGCTCTAAATCTAAAGGAGGATTTTACAGCATGACACGGCAGACTCCATTTGTAAAAGAATTTAAAGATGTAGCCTTCAGTTTGCAGGAAGGAGAGATCTCAGAACCCTTTGAATCTACTTTTGGCTACCATATTATTTATATTGAAAAAGTAAGAGGTCAGGAATTAGATTTAAGACATATTCTCATTCAACCTGAAATACCGCAAGCGGCCGTTGATGCTGCGAAGGTAGAATTGGATACTATTCGCAAACAGGTCATTGAAGGCAAATATACTTTTGCTGAGGCAGCTCTGAATTTTTCGGATGAAAAAGAAACCAAATTTGATGGAGGCTTATTGAGAAATCCTATTAATTTCGATTCACGTTTTGAATTGACCAAAATGGATCCAACCCTTTACAATCAGGTTAGGAACTTAAAAGATGAAGAAATTTCATATCCTTTGTTAGAGGTCGATCCCAGAGGAGGTCCTCCTAAATACAAGATCCTAAAGGTTACAAACAGGTATGATGAACACGAGGCCGATTTTGCCAAAGATTATCTTAAGATACAGGAATTAGCTCTCAGAGAAAAGCAGTACAATGCAATTAAGGAATGGATGGATGAGCATATAAAGGATACTTATGTTAGTGTAAATGCTGCTAATAAGTCATGCGATTTCGCAAATAATTGGGTCAAGGAATAAAATATGTCAGACGTAAAGGCCATTGAAGCCTTAGGGCAAAAACACCTTGCATTAAAGAAGGAAATAGCAAAGGTCATTATTGGCCAGCATGAGGTCGTAAACCAGATCCTATTATCTATTTATACAGGGGGTCATTCTTTGCTGATTGGAGTTCCGGGCTTAGCGAAAACCTTAATGGTTAATACCATTGCCCAGACATTGGGTCTAGATTTTAAGCGAATTCAATTCACCCCAGATTTGATGCCCAGTGACATTCTAGGTAGCGAGGTCTTAGATCAGAACCGTACTTTTAAATTCATCAAGGGACCTATTTTTGCGAATATTATCCTGGCAGATGAGATCAATCGTACCCCTCCAAAAACTCAGGCTGCTTTATTAGAGGCAATGCAGGAAAAAGCGGTGACCATAGCGGGAGAGAGGCACCAGTTGGCTGCACCTTATTTTGTGTTGGCAACCCAAAACCCTATTGAGCAAGAAGGTACCTATCCGCTCCCTGAGGCTCAATTAGATCGTTTTATGTTCGCCATAGAGTTGAAATACCCTTCCCTGGAAGAAGAAGTTTTAATTGTAAAGGAAACTACAGATGATGAGGAGGCAACTATAAATGCGCTTTTCAACGCAGAGGAAATACTTGCAGTACAGCATTTGGTCCGAAGGATCCCTGTACCCAATAATGTCGTAGAATATGCCGTTAAGTTGGTGAACAGCACTCGCCCGGGCACCCCAAGCTCGTCTTCATATATCAATCAGTACTTGGATTGGGGAGCCGGCCCCAGAGCATCTCAAAATCTGGTGATGGGTGCAAAGGCGCATGCCGCTGTTGGGGGCAAATTTTCTCCGGATATAGAGGATGTACAAGCTGTTGCAATGGGTATCCTTCGCCATCGAATCATTAAAAACTACAAGGCTGAGGCTGAAGGAATTACTGAGGAAGATATTATCAGTCATCTCATGTAAGGGATCTGGGAGCTATTAAGGCGTCTCTGAAATTTGATCTTTTTATTTAAGTAAAAAACATTTCCGTTTTCAATATTCCTATTTCGAGCAGCTAATTATCTTTTTTTGATAATTAAGTATCTCCTCATTTGCAGTGCTAATAATACTTTTGATGCCCCTTAAAAAATTTTAATTAACCCTTTTAAATTTTCTATCTTTGGGAGATTAACAATTAATAAACAAGCATACGATGGCATTCGATATTGACATGATTAAAAGCGTCTATTCCAAGATGACAGAACGGGTTGACAAAGCCCGTGATTTGGTTGGAAAGCCGCTTACCCTCTCGGAAAAAATTCTCTATTCACATTTATGGGAAGGGATTCCCTCCACTGTTTTTAAGCGTGGCAAGAATTATGTGGATTTTGCTCCGGACCGGGTAGCTTGTCAGGATGCTACGGCTCAGATGGCTTTGCTGCAATTTATGCATGCCGGCAAGCCTAAGGTTGCCGTGCCAACAACTGTGCATTGCGATCATTTGATACAGGCGAAAGTAGGGGCGGTTGCAGATCTTAAAAGGGCCAATCAAACCAGTAATGAGGTTTTTGATTTTCTGGAATCTGTATCCAATAAATATGGCATAGGCTTTTGGAAGCCGGGAGCCGGTATTATTCACCAGGTTGTTTTAGAGAATTATGCGTTTCCCGGGGGGATGATGATAGGAACCGATTCTCATACTGTAAATGCCGGTGGTTTAGGAATGGTGGCTATCGGTGTTGGCGGAGCAGATGCGGTAGATGTGATGGCCGGGATGGCATGGGAATTGAAATTCCCAAAACTCATTGGTATAAAACTCACAGGAAAATTGTCGGGATGGACAGCTCCTAAGGATGTGATCCTGAAGGTTGCAGATATCCTTACAGTTAAAGGAGGAACAGGGGCCATTATAGAATACTTTGGAGAAGGAGCAACCTCTATGTCTTGTACCGGAAAAGGAACCATTTGCAATATGGGTGCCGAGGTTGGAGCTACCACTTCCACTTTTGGATATGACGAATCTATGGATCGCTATTTAAGGGGTACAGACCGGGCAGATGTGGCCGATGCAGCTAATAAAGTGGCACCATATTTAACCGCAGACCCGGAGGTCTATCAGGAACCTGAAAAGTATTTTGACCAGGTGATTGAGATCAATTTAACAGAATTGGAACCTCATTTAAACGGACCTTTCACCCCAGATTTATCTACACCTATCTCTAAGATGGCTGAGGCAGCTAAGGCTAACGACTGGCCTTTGAATGTAGAAGTGGGCCTTATTGGCTCATGTACCAACTCCTCCTATGAAGATATTTCCCGTGCGGCCTCTCTTGCCAAGCAGGTAACAGATAAAAATTTAAAGACAAAGTCTAAGTTTACGATCACGCCTGGTTCAGAATTGGTGCGTTACACCATTGAAAGGGATGGCTTAATTAATACATTCAATAAAATTGGGGCAACCGTCTTTGCCAATGCATGCGGACCATGTATAGGAATGTGGGACCGTTATGGGGATAAAGCGGCCAATGGCCCAAGGAATACAATAGTACATTCTTTCAATAGAAACTTTGCAAAACGGGCAGATGGAAACCCCAATACCCTGGCCTTTGTAGGGTCTCCAGAATTGGTTACCGCCATTGCCATCGCAGGGAGATTAGATTTTAATCCAATCACGGATACCCTCATCAATGAAGACGGACAAGAAGTAAAACTAGATGAACCTAGAGGCTATGAACTTCCTCCTGAAGGATTTGCGGTGGAAGATGCCGGATATGTAGCACCAAAAAGCGATGGAAGCAAGGTAGTAGTTAAAGTAGCAACAGATTCGGAAAGGCTGCAGTTATTGGATCCTTTCTTGCCAATCACCAACGAAAGCCTGCAGGGAATGAAATTATTGATCAAGGCTTTTGGAAAATGTACAACAGACCATATCTCAATGGCCGGACCATGGTTACGTTACCGCGGGCATTTGGATAACATTGCCAATAACACCCTGATAGGAGCTGTGAATGCTTTCAACAAAAAAACCAATTTCGTCAAGAATCAATTAACCGGAGAATACGGTGGGGTGCCAGATACACAAAGGGCTTATAAGGCCAAGGGTATCAAAACTATTGTAGTGGGTGACCATAATTATGGGGAAGGATCATCTCGTGAACACGCAGCCATGCAACCAAGGCATTTGGGTGTAGCCGCTGTGCTCGTAAAATCATTTGCCAGGATCCATGAGACCAATCTCAAAAAACAAGGAATGTTGGGGCTGACCTTTGCAAATGAAAATGATTATGATAAAATTCAGGAAGATGATACCTTTAATTTTATCGATATTCAGGATTTTGCTCCGGATACACCATTGACTATCGAGTTGGTACATAAAGACGGTTCTAAAGAAGTCATCAAAGTAAACCACACTTATAATTTACAACAGATCGCCTGGTTTAGAGAAGGGTCTGCATTGAACGTCATAAAAAAGGAAAACGCCGCCTAGTGTATGGTGCAATGGACGTTACCCAAAAACCACGGAATATTGAATTGTAAAAAAGATCCTTACTAGATGGCCATAAAAAAAAAGACGGTTCTTAATCTCCTTCTTATAGCTTTTATTCTTTCTTTTTTTGTTACTCCTCTGGGGTACCACAGTAAGATCTTGTTAAACCGCATTTTTTCGGGGACACCCTCTGAAATTCCTATAGGAAAAAGGAAACATATAACGGACTATGACTGGCGACTAAAAGATGCAGATTGGAATATTATCAACTTCAGTCCCTCAAAAGGACGGGTGGTCTTTATTAATTTTTGGGCTTCCTGGAGTTTGCCTTCGGATGCGCAGCTAAATAGTATTCAAAATCTCTACGATACCTTTAAAGGAAAGGTAGATTTTTATATCATCACCAATGAGGAACAAGCGCCGGTAATAGAATATATGGAGGAAAATGAGTACGATTTTCCTGTGACTTACCTTATTATTGGCGATAAATCTGCACTACCTGTATTACAACCACCGGGAACTTATGTCGTGGATAAAAAGGGATTTGTGGTGGCAGAAGAACATGCTATAAAGGATTGGGATAACAATACAGTTTTCGATCTTCTAGAAAAACTCATCAAAGAGTAAACGTGGCAACACAGATCACTACCTTTACCTTTTTTCGGTATTCTTCCCTCAAAAATAAAATATGGGCCTTTGGCATGATGCAATTTGCCCACAGGCCGCTGCATAATGTTGAAGGATTGCTTTTTTATAAACTTTTGGGAAGTGGAAAAGCAGAATTTAATCCAAGACCGGATTGGTCTGTATACGCATTATTGCAGGTTTGGGAAAATGAGGCACAGGCAGATAAGTTCTTTGAAGTATCTGCACTAATGGACAAATACAGGCAGCGGAGTTCAGAACAATGGACAATTTATTTAAAGAACAAGATCGCCAGGGGAAAATGGGCAGGTCAACAACCTTTTACTCCGCACGATAAACTTTCAGATGCTATTCCTTATGTTGCTGTAATAACGAGGGCTACCATTAAAACCAAATTTATAAGGACCTTCTGGAGAAATGTTCCTGCTTCTCAAAAACCTCTGCACGATAATGCCGGACTACTTTTTACAAAGGGAATTGGTGAAGTGCCTATAAGTCAAATGGCCACGTTTAGCCTCAAGGTTTCAACCGTACCGATCAATAGGATCTTGGCAAGGAATGGATCCTCTTGCATTGTGATTATAGAACAGCTCTAAAACCAACTAAAGAAATATACAAAAAACAGGAGTTGAGCGGCATATAAGTGAATTGAGAACCGCAGGTCTCCTGTGATTTTCATCCATTTAACCAAAATATGGAATAAGACGGCTACCAGGAACCAGGTGATATAGTTCTTAAGGGGTGCTACTCCATCCTTGAACTCCCAAAAATCGAATCGCGGTGCACTTTGTTCCATAAAATAGTCCAGGATGAGCATAAGGGTGGCACCCAGGAGTATTTGAAGTATGTTATTTTTACTTACATACTGTGCGATTCTTGCCGTTATAAAAGTAAGCAAGGCCCAATTTATTCCGATCAATACAGGAACACCATCTATTTTAACCCCCAGATTGGCTCCATAACTGTATGTTCCAAAGAGGATTCCGTAATGAATACCGATCCATTCAGCGAACATACCTCCAAACCAAAGTAAGGCGAATATTGCCCCTTTTCTTGCGGTGTTCACAGGAAACGCCAGAAAGAGCAATAAGGAGGAAATAAAAAGATTTAAGGGGGTTTTTGTGACAAACCACTCCTCAAATCCAATACTTAT
>NZ_CAMYKH010000007.1:0-30776 GCF_947258935.1 uncultured Muriicola sp. | reverse complement strand
TGACAAACCACTCCTCAAATCCAATACTTATCCCTACCAGGGCGGCGACGTTAAATATCCATAGAACCCAAATTGTCCAAATACCGTTTTTAATCTTCATCTTTTCCTTTTGAATTCTTAATATCAGGGATCATATCTGCTACGATCCTCGCCGAAAGCAGACATAAAGGAATTCCTCCGCCCGGGTGTACAGATCCACCACAAAAATAGAGGTTGTTGATCTGCCGGGTAAAATTTGGATGTCTTAAAAAGGCCGCAAACCTCGAGTTACTTGCAGCACCATACAATGCCCCGCGATAGGAGCTGGTATTTGCCTCAATCCCAATGGGATCTAAGACGTATTCGGTAGCTATTAGTGGCTCAATTGGTTGTTTTAAGATAGCACTTAATTTCTTGAGAATAGCGGCCCTGGCTTTTACTTTAAGCGATTCCCAATCCTGTCCGTAATTCCCGGGAGCATTGATCATTACAAACCAGTTTTCTTGCCCCTCAGGAGCATCTGAAGGAATATCCTTAGACGTGATATTAATATAAATGGTGGGGTCATTGCCGATCTGCTTTTCCAAAAAAATTGATTTAAATTCTTTTTGATAATCATCACTAAAAAAGATGTTATGCAGGTCTAACTCAGGAAATGTTTCTCGTATACCCCAATAAAATATCAAGGCAGAACTGGAGCGTTCTTGCTTCAAAATTTTTTCCGGATGCTTTGACCCGGACAATAATTTTTTATACGTTGGATATATATCCATATTGGAGACAATTACCGCGGCCTGGTAACTATCTATTTCAGTAATTACCCCGGTTGCGGTATGATCTTTAATAGTGATCTTCTTTACTTCTTCCTCAAAATGAAATTGAACACCTTGTACTTTTGCCAACTCAAAGAGGCTTTGACTAATCTGGTGCATACCTCCCTTCGGAATATAGGTGCCATAATGCATTTCCAAATGAGGAATAAGAGACATAATCCCTGGGGTTTTAAAAGGAGATGAGCCGTTATAAGTTGCATACCGGTTGAATAATTGAACCAGTTTAGGATTATTAAACGTTTTGCGATTCACTGTATTCAATGAATCAAACAGATCAAGATCTCCCAATTTTACAATAGCTTTTAAGGTACTTCGGGAAAGATAGGTGCGTAGTTGGTGTAGTGATTTTTCAAGAAAAAGCGCGGAGGTAAGCTCGTATTTTTTTTTATTCTTCTTGAGATATCCTCTAATAGATCTTTGGTCTTCTTTAAAAAAGTCTGCAGCTTCTGCTATAAAGGTTTCCCTATCCGATTTTACTGAGAACCGGCTTCCGTCTTGCCAGAAATAATTACAGACCGTAGATTTTTTTGAGTAGGGAAAAAATTGACCGGGATCCAGCTTATAAAGAGAAAAGAGCTCTTCAACAAAATGGGGCATAGTAAAGAGAGATGGTCCTAGATCGAACCGAAATCCGTCTAGATTTATGGCGTGTAATTTACCTCCTGCGTACTTGTTTTTTTCAAAAACGTGTACTTCATAACCTTTTCTATGGAGTCTTAGGGCTGTAGCTAAACCGCCAATACCAGAGCCAATCACAAGGGCTTTTGGCATAAATATTATTTCTTGAAATATTTAAAAGGAACGAATAGCATTCCAAAGCATTCGCCTTCTTCCTTGCCCAGGTGTTTGTGGTGAATTTTGTGGGCTCGTCTTACACCCCTCGCATACCAATTATTTGCATTGCGAAATATTTTGAACCGCTGATGAATAAATATATCGTGTACCATAAAATACGCAGCACCATAGGCCATTATGCCGAAACCTATTGGATAGCCAATCCAGAAATCGCTGCTATTTCCAATCATTATAAAGCTCATACTTACCACAGCATAAAAAATAAAAAAGGCATCATTCCTTTCAAACCAGGAATCGTGGTCCTTTTTATGATGATCCTTGTGTAAACTCCATAAAAAACCATGCATGATATATTTATGGGTAAACCAGGCCATAAATTCCATGATGCTGAAGGTGATTAAAAAAATAAGGATCCAGAGTGCAATCTTCATCGTATTTTATTTATACCAAATTTAATTTATAGTTTACATAAGAGCTAGCAAGCAGGCCAAATTTCTGGTAATTGGGAACTCGAATCCTCGCGTTTTTAATTTCCAAAGAGGGTGTTTTTTCAAGTTTTCTCAAAAGTTGATAATAATATTTATAGGCCGTATATACCCCAAATTTAGCATTATTCGGCAATTTTACGATTCCTTCATACCCTCTATGAAAATCATCTTTTATTTCTTCAACTATCCTGTTTTTGGAGGCTTCATCTAACTGTAGCAAATTAGTGTTCGGGAAATACGATCTGTTTAAATATTCATAATCTGCTTTCAGATCCCGTAAGAAATTCACTTTCTGAAAGGCAGATCCCAGGGCCATGGCAGATTGTTTAAGGTTTTCGTATTCCTCGTCATTTCCATTTACAAATACACGTAAGCACATTAAACCCACCACATCGGCTGAACCATAGATATACTCCTCGAATTCGGCTTGGGTAGCGTACACCTGTTTTTCCAGGTCCATGCGCATACTCTTCATAAAAGCGTCTACCAGATGACGAGGAATAGCATATTGATGATAGGTATGCTGAAAAGAATTAAGAATAGGATTTAGACTAATTTTGTTCTCTATGCTATTATGGAGTTCTTTTTCAAAGGCATTAAAGAGCTCTTTTTTATTGTATTCCTGAAAGCTATCTACAATTTCATCCGCAAAACGTACAAAACCATAGATGTTATAAATATCCTTTCTAATTGAAGGGGCAAGCATTTTTGTAGCCAGCGCAAATGAAGTACTGTAAGATTGTGTTACGATCTTACTGCATTCATAAGAAACGATGTCGAAAATAGATTTCATAGGTTGATGGTTACTTTTTTTGTTCAATGAGTTCGGATACTAATTTTCCCGAAATCAGGGATGGCGGTACTCCCGGCCCCGGAACTGTTAATTGTCCTGTAAAATATAGACCCTTTACTTTTTTACTCTTAAGACCTGGTCTTAGAAAAGCAGTTTGTAATAAGGTATTGGCCATTCCATACGCATTGCCTTTATAGGAGTTGTATTGTTCCTTAAAATCGTTGACGCAGAATGACTCTTTAAATATAATATTATTTTCTACTTTTTGTTTGGTGCGCTCTTCGAGGCGCTTTATAATGATATCAAAGTATTGTTGGCGTAGTGCGGGAGTATCTTCCAGATCTGGAGCAATAGGTACCAGAAAGAAGCCGGTTTCATACCCATCGGGTGCCATGCTTTTATCAGTGACCGAAGGAAAATTCACATAGAATAAAGGCTCTGTAGGCCATTTGGGCCTGTCATAGATCTCTTCAGCGTGCCTTTCAAAATCGGTGTCAAAGAAAAGGTTGTGATGCTCTATATTTTGTAATTTCTTATTGAAACCCACATAAAATAGGAGGGAAGACGGAGCAAATGTCTTGGCATCCCAATAGGCTTCTGAATATTGACGATATTCAGAATCTAACAAGGTTTCCGAATGATGATAGTCTGCTCCGGATAGGATAAAATCTGCCGTGACCGAGGTGTTATTTACCTTAATCCCTGTAGCGTGACCCTTTTCAACAAGTATCTTTTCAACCTCATGTCCTGTATGGATACGTACGCCTAGTTCTTCGGCAAGACTTTTCATTCCTTCAATGATCTTATACATACCACCTTTAGGATGCCAGGTCCCCAGGCCAAAATCTGCAAAGTTCATAAAACTGTAGAATGATGGGGTTTTACTGGGTTTTGCACCAAGAAACAATACCGGAAATTCCAGAGTGGCTATTAGTTTAGGGTTTTTGAATTTTTTGCGAACCTGTCCACTAATAGTCTTGAAGAACTGATCTACTCTTAGTGCTGTATCTTTAGTTACTAGTTCAAAAGGAGATAATCCTGGTCTGTATACAATTTTATTGATCGCGATGTCATAGTTATCCTGTGCCTTTGCAATAAATTTTCTCAAATAGACAGAACTCCCGGCTTCAATACGATCAAATTCCGCACAGATCTTATCCATACTGTCTCCAATTGTGATCACATCGTCTGAAAAGAAGATCTTATAGGCCGGACTCAGTTTATCCAACTTGTAGTAATGGGCTGTACTTTTATCAAAATCATTAAAAAAACGTTCAAAAATATCGGGCATCCAATACCAACTAGGGCCAATATCAAAAGTAAAGCCTTGTTTAACTAATTGCCCGGCTCTTCCACCCACTGTTTTGTTTTTTTCGTACACAGCTACATCAAAACCTGCTTTGGCCAGGTAACAAGCGGCCGAAAGAGAGGAAAATCCAGATCCGATGATCACTACTTTTTTACTCATGATAGGAGGAAATGCCTTTTTAATTTAATCATTTATAGAGCTGCGGAAAGATGTTCTACCGACTCGAAGGACCTGATGTGTTCCGGCAGGCTCTTATTTTTTAGAAATTCTGTTTGCCTGCCTAATATCCAAAGTTTAGACGTTCCGGATGGATTTAGTATTGTTTTAAAATCCTGAATATATTGTTCCAAACCATCCTTGGTAGGGATCACTGTGAAGTAGGACAAGAAATGTAAATTTTTATAATATTTTTCCAGGTCTGTAAGGCTCTCTAACGGCATACTTTGTCCCAGATATATGGTCTTATAACCTCGCAAGAGCAACTCATAATTTATGAACAATAAACCTATTTCATGGATCTCATTTTCCGGAAGAAAGAGAACAAAAACCTTATCTTGTCTTGTTGGCTCAACCGTCTGTATCTTTTCAGTGCTGGTGTAGATCTTTTGTTTGATTAGATTGGTAATAAAGTGCTCGTGTGAAGGACTTATGGTATCTGTCTGCCATAATAATCCAAGTTCTGTCAATAATGGAATAAAAACATCCCAAAAAATTTCCCTAAAAGACCTATCTGTCAATAAGCTGGTATATGTTTTCTGAAACAGGGAAAGGTCAAAATTGATCATGGCTAATTTAAAAGCATTGATCGCATGGCTCTTAGTGCTACTCTGGGCCACTAACTCCCTTACTACCACAGGTAATTCCCCTTCAGGTATTTTGGCGATCTTGGAGATCTTATAACCACTATTATACAGTAGAGTTATGTTCAACAGTTTTTGTAAACTCGCTAAACTATAGGTCCGTATATTCGTTGAAGTACGCTCAGGTGCCAGGAGATCGTATCTTTTTTCCCATATACGTATGGTATGTGCCTTAATACCAGATAGGTTCTCAAGATCTCGGATACTAAAAAACTTCTTTACATTGTTCATTATTTATTCATAAAGATTAAACAAAGTTACACTTTTTGAAATGTAACCTTCTAATAGGAACGTTAAAATTTTAGCTGTTTTGTCATATCTAGGCAAAAAATATATGGATATGACAAGCTTACGTATCCATTTGAGAATAATAAAGGATGAACACTATGTAGATTTGAAGGATAGTGTGCAGTACGAAAATATCCGTACAAAACGACTGTTACCTAAAACCGTCTATCGGGATGAAATCCCTCGATCGGCATTGATAAAGGTTTTTCTGAAATTATTTCAGACACTAGTTTGCCAGTGGCAGGACCAAGGCTCCAGCCCATCATGGCATGGCCGGTGGCAATAGTGAGATTTTTTATTCGTGAAACGCGACCAATATAAGGCAGACCATCCGGGGAAACAGGTCGCAACCCACACCTGGCCTCATCAATTTCTTCATCGGTTATATGTATGTTTTCGTAAAAATTTTCGGCTGCCTTGGCAATTGCTCTTACCCTCTCCTTGCGAATGATATGATTGATTCCCGAAAGCTCCATGGTGCCGGCAAATCGTGTGAAATTGCGCATGGGTGTCACCGCAACCTTAGCTTCCATAAGGATGGCAGGAAGCGTGACCCCTAACGGTCTTTTAACATTTATCCGATACCCTTTACCCGGCTCTATAAGTAGGCGCATCCCAAGAGCTTTCGCCAGACCCGAGGTCCAGGAACCACTGGCAAGTACTATCTCGTCCGGGGAATAGATAGCATTGCTTGTAATCACCCTGGTGATCGTAGTTTTATTAAATTCAAATCTTTGTACCTCTTCATTGGTTTGAATAACAACCCCTGCCTTTATTAGATATGCCTTAAGTTGTGCCATGATCTCATTGGGTGAAGTATGGGCATCACATTGATAATGGACGGCTCCTAGAATATCCTTGTTTAAATTTGGTTGTAGTGTATCTAATGCTGCACGGGTAAGTTCTGTTACTTCGAGGCCTTCATCTGCTGCCCGTCTGGCAACTTCTTTTTCATGGTTTCCCTCCTTTTGCGTTTTGTATAACATTAAAAGACCCTTTTTTACGAGTTGAAAATCTCCCAATTCACCTGAATCGTGCATATCACTATAAAGCTCCTTACTCAAAAGATTGATGTCTTTGATAAGAGGTATCGCTCTCTCCACATTAGCTTTGGAAGAAGATTGGTTAAAGGCCCAGGCCCATCTAATGAAGTCGGGATCTAACCTGGGCTTCATATAAAAAGGACTACTGCTGTTGAACATCCATTTTAGACCTTTTGCCATCATACCGGGGGAGGCTAGTGGTATAATGTGGCTGGGTGTTAGATATCCGGCGTTTACATAAGATGCTCCACCTTCCATGGAAGATTTGTCAATAACGGTCACCTGATTTCCTTCTTTCTGTAAAAAATAGGCGCAACTTAGCCCTACGATACCACCGCCAATAATTAAAATACTTTTTCCCATAATTCAACTCAGAATCTAGGTGATACTTAATAGAACTAAAATAGGGAATTGATGGCATCGTATAAATAAAAAACCGCCAATCTTCGAAATGATCAAAGAAAAGCGGTTTTTGGTGCCCACGACTGGACTCGAACCAGCACGTCCTTGCGAACACTACCCCCTCAAGGTAGCGTGTCTGCCAATTTCACCACGTGGGCCTAATAGTATATTTTTAGGGCCGTAAAGATAGAAACCTTAATCCTTTCCACCAATACAAATGCTTGCAATTATTACAGGGGATCACCTATACAAAGATATCCTGAAAATGTTTTCCTGCTTATATAGGTTATTGTAGTATATGAGACTAAGAATCCAGAATATTCCTTAACTCTTCACTATCCATAACGTATTCTGTTACTTTGAACACCTCTTTCCGACTTTCCCTAAATGTTTTTACAAACACCGCAATTTCATTTTCAAGCTCACCATGGGTGCTGAAAAAGTCTTTTTTGGCAGTGTCATTGCCTCCTTTTTCTATTTTGGAGGCCATTTGGAGATGGGAAGACACTTTTTGGTGCAGCTCATTACATGTAAGGGTAAGTTCATGCTCTTTCTTGCGGATATCCGCTACACTTTCCAGGTTCTCTTTCTTGGTGATCCAAATCAGATATTTCTTAATCAGATTATTCAGGAAACGCAGATCATCTTTGTAAAATTCAAGATCGGATTTCCAATGTTTTGCAAGGAAATAGAGTTCTTCCCAATTAGATTTTCCGTAGTCACTTATGCTGGGTTTTGTGCTCAATTTGCTCATGACGAAAGAGTATTAGTGTGAGCCATAAAAATACGGGGAGATACAGACAATTCTTATGATTTATATCATATTTGATTAGTTCAGGGACCAGAAGAAATGATTCGCCCATCCTCCATTTCTATGATCCGATCCGTTCTTTTCGCAAAATCGTAGTCGTGCGTTACAACAAGTAATGATAGTCCCTGTTCTTCCTTGAGTCTTTTAAAGATCTGAAATACATTCTCTGCATTAAAACTATCTAGATTGCCTGTAGGTTCATCACCCATAAGAATGGTCGGATTATTAATAAGGGCCCGGGCAATTGCAACACGTTTTTTTTCACCCCCTGAGATACGTGAAGCCCTCTTAAGACCTAAATGACCAATATTGAGCATTTCAAGTTTTTCTTTCGCATCATTCTCAATTTCTTGATAGGTTTTTACACCTAATTTTTTGGCTGGCAGCATAACATTTTCCAGAACTGTAAATTCTGATAAGAGGTAATGGAATTGAAAAACAAACCCAATATGCTCGTTCCTTATCTTTGAAAGGGCCTGGTGCGAATTTCCTGTGACCAATTCATTGTTCAAGAAAAGTTTTCCTTCATAATCTGTATCCATGGTAGATAAGATATAAAGTAAGGTAGATTTGCCTGAACCCGACTTCCCCATGATGGAAGCAAATTCTCCTTTTTTAATTGAAAAACTAATATCTTTCAATACGTGAAAATCCACGGGCTTTCGAAAATATTTGTTGATGTTCTTCGTTTCTAGGACAGGACTCATAATTTGTATTTAGGTGCCTCTGATGATACGTACCGGATCTATTCGCTTTGCTTTATTGGAAGGAAGGTAACCCGCTATAAAAGTTGAGATCAGCGCAAATACAATTCCTATTACATAATAGTGTACTTTAAAATTCACAGGAAAAGTCTCAATGGTAGGCAGGGCTTCCGTATCGAAGGGAAGCTGGTCTATGAAGACTGATAGACCAAACCCTATGCACAGTCCCAGTATACCACCAACCAGGCCAATGATCATAGCCTGACTCATAAAAATAAGCTGTACATCCCTTCCGGAAAACCCTGTAGCCTTCAAGATAGCAATGTCGTTCATTTTTTCATAGATGAGCATGTTCAGGATATTGTAAATGCCAAATCCTGCAACAATGAGCAGGGTTATGGATACAGCATAGGTGATAAGGTTACGGATATCGGTTCCGGTTTCAAACTGTGCATTGGCCGTTTTGATATCTGTAGCTTTAATATTGAACTGTTTTTCGAGCATTTGAGACATGGGAAGGGCCGCCTCTATGTTGTTTAGTTTGATGTTGATATCGGTAATATAATTGGTAGCTTCCCCCAGGATTCTTTGTACTGTAGCCAAATTAGCATAACTCTGAATATTGTCTATTTCGGCAATTCCACTTTGATAGAAACCCACGATCTTCAGTGGAAAGATATCACCTCTAACCGTACTGATCTGTACTCTATCGCCTACAGACAAAGACATTTTTTTCGCCAGTCCGGCTCCTAGTAAGATCCCATTATCTAAATTCTGCAAATCCTCCGGACTTCCTTCAACTATGTAATCCCTAAAATTAGACAAGCGAACCTCCTCCATAATATCCACACCTATTAAATTTCCACCTAATTCAATAGACCCCGATAGATAGAATATTTGAGCTCTCACTTGAGGAGTTGCTCCTTTAACTTCCGGGTCCTTCTTTAGGTAATCTAGAATAGGAAGGGCATTGTGAATTTTACGTTGACTTTGTTTAGGTTTCACTGAATGAACTACATTGAAAGCCCCTTCGAAAGCATCATACAGGGCTATGGGTTGCTTTTCCGTGGGTTGTATCTCGTTGTAAAGATGAATATGTGGAGTTTGATTTAATATGAGGTCGTCTAGCATGGCATTGAGACCTGTCATAAAACTCACCAGTGTTATATAGGCGCCTATACCAAAGGTGACACCAAGAGATGCAGTTGCTGTAGACTTCATCTTGGTAAGGAGATGGGTCTTGGCTATGTTGAGTATAACTTTCCACTGGGTCATTCCTTTGGTTTTAAAAGGTAGGTGGAGCTATTGATCCCGGAAAGGACTTCCACATCTTGTAGATTTTGTAAACCAATAGTGATTTCTATCTCCCCGTTTTCGGTTTCCACTGTATTATTTCCAATTAGATATTCCTTAGGGATTACCAGGGCATCTTCTTTTTGTTGAATAATGATATTGCCTTCGCCAGATAAACCAGGATATAATTTATCTGGAGGAGTAACAAATGCAGCCTCAATTTTAAAAGTTTGGGATCGATCATCTTTTTTTGGATAGATCTTGTTGATCCAGGTTTCGAATACTACAGCTGGATAAGCATCTAGTGTTATGAGTGCTTTTTGCCCCAGTTGAATCTTCACAATATCTACCTCATCTACCAGCATTTCTACAACAAATACCTTAGAACTCCCTACAGAAGCTACTGGTTCCATAGTATTTATGATCTCCCCTGGATTCTTGTACAAGGCGTAAACCGTTCCATTGATCTTGCTTTCTATAGCAAAATCGCGGGTAGTGTTCGCAGAGTTTTTATACGAATTCATTGCTTGCTTGTATTTTGTTTCCAGATCATTTCTTGTTTGATCATAGGATGTGCGCAGCGTTCTCACATTATTGCCGGAAAGTTCATAAGCCAGCTTTTTATTGTCGTATTGGGATTGTGATCCAATATTTTGTTCCCAAAGGTTGCGCTGTCTATTAAAATTCAATGAGTCATTATATAGTTGCAGTTCAGCAGCCTCGATCCTTTCAAGCAGACCTTTTAATACGGCATCATTACCCAAATAATTCTTTTTAGCCAATTCCAGATTCAACCGTGCATTTTCAGTATTTAATTTTGGAACCGTGTTAATGATCTGGGCAATGGCCATACCCTTTTGAACTGTATCTCCTTCTTCCTTAAGATTTTTGTCTAGAATGCCACTTACTGAGGCGTAGGCCTGGTATAGACTATCTGGCTGAATGGTCACGGAAGTGTATACAGATTCTGTAATAGCTGTGACTCTGGGTTGTATTTTTTCCCTTTTTGTGCCACAACTTACCATTACTAAAACATTAAATCCAAAGAGAATTGCAAAAGTCAGATTAGCACGAAGTAGTTGCATACAACTAATAAATTTTACCTAAATTAGGTAATTAAGGAAAGTGGAACAATGACAATTATCATAAGGTTAGATCAATTATAAAGTCAACACTTTAGAAGATAAACCTTCGGACAAACATTGTGAGTTTAAATAAGGAATATATGTGCAGATTAAAGATATAGTCTCATTCTCTGTAATTTTGAATAGGCCTAAAGAGACTGACAAATATCATGGAATTTGCTTTCAAATTTTCCTATTTTTATAAAACATAAATTTATCTACTATGACCATAAATATTCAGTACCTGCACATGCCTACCAGTGAGGCAATGAACGAACTTCTTACTCATAAACTTGAAAAACTTGGAGCTAAATATGATTGGATCGTTAGCACCGATGTCTACTTTAAGTTGGAGAACGATCCTACTGGTAAGAACAAGGTGTGTGAGATGAAAATAGAGGCGCCAGGTCCTCGGATCTTTGCTAAATCTAAAGAAGATAATTTTGAAAAAGCCGCAGCGGCAACATTAAAGGACCTCGAAAGGCAACTTAAAAAAAGAAAGGCAATTCAGGCCAAATATTAGTCCTTTTAACTTTATTGGTGCGATTGAAGTATTTGTACCAGATCTTTTTTCTGAACCAGGCCAGATTGTCGCCATAACTGTTGACCTTTCTTAAAAATCAATAGTGTAGGGACACCTCGTACCTGATATTTTGCGGCTAGGGATTGATTTTTATCTACATCTATCTTTATGACCCGAATAGTATCCCCTAACTCATCTTTTACTTCTTTGAGTATAGGTGCCAACATTTTACATGGGCCACACCAGTCAGCATAAAAATCGACCAATACCGGTATTTCGGATGAAATGATATCTTTAAAACTACGCTTCATTTGTCCAAAATTTATGGATCGAAAGTATAAAATAATTTAATTGATTTAACTGACGAATATCATAATTCTGCGATCTGTTTTAGGCTACCTTTAATGAAGTATATCTAAATTCAAGATCATGAGAAAAATTGTTGTGCCAACAGATTTTTCAGATAATGCGTATAATGCCTTAAAATACGCCTGCGAGATCTTCAAATATGAACGAAGTGAGATTTGCGTTATACATGCTTTTGCGGATGAAGTATATCAATTGGGAAACATTAAAGAACGCGGCCTTCTCGATAAAAGGAAAGATGAAGTAGAGCAAAAAACGGCTAGCGCCCTTAGTGAATTAATGGCAAGGATTAAGGAATACGCTCCAAATCCAAAGCATAAATATACTTCTATAGCGGCTTTTGGATCTCTTATAGATGAGGTTAACGATCTGGTAGAGCGAGAAAATATAGACATTGTTGTCATGGGAACACGTGGTGCAGCCAATGACAGGAGCAACACTTTTGGGAGTAATACACTCAATGTCATGAAATACGTCCAATGCCCGGTGCTAGCGATCCCTGAAGATTATGGGTATCATCAACCAAAGGAACTTTTGTTTCCTTCCAATTACTTAATTCCGTACAAACGAAGAGAGTTAAAACTTCTATGCGAATTAACTGGCAGTTTTAGGTCCACTATTCATTTGTTATACATAGACCCAATGAAGAAATTATCGCTAAGGCAGGAAGACAATAGAGACTTTTTGAAAGCCGAATTACGAAAAGCGAATTTGATCTTCGAAACCACGCCCGAAAAGGACAAAACAATGGCCATAACCAAATACATTGTTCATCAAAACATAGACATGTTGGTAATGGTAAACACCAGACATTCACATTTAGAGGATCTTCTGATGCCAACCACACTCAATAAGTTAGGGTTGCATCTTAAAATACCATTTTTGGTACTTCAGAATTTAGCGCGTTAATTTTAAAACATTCTAGAATGAAAAAGATTATTCTTCCGACCGACTTCTCTGACAATGCTTTTAAAGCTATCTGTTATGCCTTAAAACTTTATAGTAAGAAGGAATGTACTTTCTACTTGCTAAATACGTATACCCCTGCCATTTATCAGTCTGAATATATCTTGCATAGTCCGGGACAAATTGGCCTGGGAGATATATATCAGACCAATTCCTTGGAACAATTGGAAAATTTAAAGAAAGAGCTTGAGCAAAAATTCAAGAACCCAAAACATACTTTAATCATTCATTCCGTATTTAATTTATTGGTAGAAGAGATCGTCGATATTGCAAATAAGGAAGAGGCAGAAATGATCATTATGGGGACCCAGGGGGCCACTGGAGCCAAAGAGATATTTATGGGGTCGCATACGGTTCATGTGATAAAGAAAGCCCCATGCCCTGTTTTGGCTGTGCCTGCGGGCTACAACTTTGAAGATCCCAAGGAGATCTTGTTTCCTACAGATTTTGAGATAAACTACCAACATGCCCAACTATCGGCTTTGTTAGATCTCGCCACTCATTATGATTCCAATGTAGATATTATCCATATTTCAAGTGGAAATGAGCTAACAGCAAAGCAACTGAAAAACAAGGATACTTTACAAGGTTTAATGGGCAAAAGGAAACATCGTTTTCATGATCTTCCAAGTCAGGAGATCATTGAAGGCATCAATTCATTTAAATCAAAATCAAAGGTGAACATATTAGTGATGATCCAGAACAAACACACTTTTATGGAACGAATATTCATAGAGCCTGTGATAAAGAAGATTGGTTTCCATGTAAAAATTCCCTTCATGGTCTTACCACATCCAAATGAATAATAGTGAGCCTGTGACCTAAATTTTAATTAGAACTGCCTAATGGAGAACAAGGTGATTGAGATCAGGAAATCTTCCGGAGAAAGAGTTCCCTTTTCCTCCCTCAAGCTTGCTGAATCTCTACGACATAGTGGCGCTGACGAAAGTACCGTTAATACAGTGCTTCAAAAAGTAAAGGAGGAACTGTTTGAGGGGATCAGTACTAAAGAGATCTATAACAGAGCATATGCCATCCTAAAACGTAAGAAACCCCTTTTTGCCTCAAAATACAAATTGAAAAAAGCTATTTACGAACTGGGACCTACTGGTTTCCCCTTTGAAAAATTTATAGGGACCTTGCTCAATTTTTCAGGATACCAAACGGAAGTTGGCAAAGTGGTAAAGGGTAAATGTGTATCTCATGAGATAGATGTACTTGCCAAGAAAAATGGTAAGACTTATCTAATTGAGTGTAAATTTCACGGGGAAGAAGGTCGTAATTGTAATGTGAAAGTACCCCTGTACATTCATTCCAGATTCAAAGATGTCTGTGAAACAGAGAATAATAGCGTAGGCTTTAAAGTTCCCGATGAAGGATGGGTTGTCACCAATACTCGTTTTACACAGGAAGCGAATACCTACGGCCAATGTTCCGGTTTATATCTTCTTAGTTGGGACTATCCGGAAAATGATGGCTTACGTAACAGAATAGATAGGCTGGCTTTGTACCCAATTACTGTTTCTACTCTTTTATCTCAAAGGGAAAAGCAATTTCTCTTAAGTCGAGATATTGTGCTTTGCAGACAATTGTATAAGGACACTTTTTATTTAGACCATCTTGGAATCTCTGAAAATAGGAAAACAAGGATCTTAAAGGAAATAGGTCAATTATGTCAATTTTAAAAGGTAATTAGTACCATGGTAAAAGTGCAATTTTTAGGAGCTGCTCAAACCGTAACCGGATCTAAATTTTATTTAGAAACCGAAGGGTTAAAGCTGCTCATAGATTGTGGTATGTTCCAGGGTCTTAAATCCCTTAGACAACAGAACTGGCTGCCCTTACCTATTGATGTTGCCACCATAGATCAGGTGCTTCTTACCCACGGTCATCTGGATCATACGGGGTATTTGCCACGCTTGCTAAAAGAGGGATTTAAAGGCAAGATCCTCGGTACAGCGCCTACGCTGGCAATTGCTGCTATTATCTTGCGAGACAGTGCGAAAATTCATGAAGAAGAAGCCGAAAAGGCCAACAAGGAAGGGTATTCCAAACATAGTCCGGCATTGCCTTTCTATACAGTAGAAGAAGCCGGGAATGCCATTGATCTTTTTCAGATGGTGGATCTAGATGAATGGATACATTTATCAGAAGAGGTACAGCTTCGGTTTTCGTACAATGGCCATATTCTGGGTGCCACTTACATTAGCCTGAAGATTGATGAAAAAGTGTATGTTTTTTCTGGCGACATTGGCAGACCGGACGATCTTTTATTGATGGATCCTAAAAGACCAGAGTGGGCAGATTATCTTTTTCTGGAAAGTACCTATGGGAACAAATTGCATCCGGATGAAGATGTTGAAGCTATGCTCATTAAGTTGGTTCATAAAACCATTAATGAACAAGGGATCTTATTGATTCCTTCTTTTGCTGTGGAACGACTTCAGCTGCTAATGGTGATCTTATGGCGGCTCTATCAAAAAAATCGAATTCCCAATATTCCAATATTTATAGACAGTCCTATGGGGACAGACGTGTTAGAACTTTTTAAACACTTTCCAAAATGGCATAAAATGCCGCTGACCGATTTTAGCGCAATGTGCGATCATATGACACTAATCATCTCTTATAGAGATACTTGGAAGACCATAGATGATCCAAGGCCTAAAATTGTAATTGCGGGAAGCGGTATGATATCCGGAGGTAGAATACTTACCTATTTAAAGCAAAAGATAGACCTAAATACGACCACTGTTTTAATAGTAGGTTACCAGGCGGAAGGTACCCGGGGGAGAAAACTCCTTGAGGGAGCAACTGAATTGAGAATATTTGGAAAAGATCATAAGGTAAAGGCCTCAGTGGTTCATTTGGAGAGTCTTTCTGCTCATGCAGATCAGGTAGAACTGATGAACTGGCTAAGTGATATCAAAAATATTCCGGAAAATACCTTTTTGATCCATGGAGAGCCTGAGGCAATAGAAGGCTTTAAGAGCAAGATAGAAGAATCCCTTGGATGGCGGGTAACAACTCCAAAACTATGGGATACCGTACAACTAATTTAGAATAATAGATAGTTAGGATTAGAAAAATATTAATAGATACTGAACATATAAAAACAAATCCCGATGGAAAAACAACTAGTGCTTAGGAAAATGGGAATAGAAGATCTGCATCAAGACTCTAAAAATTGGATCTCACATCTTCATTTTATGGCAGACGAGATCATTTTCTTTGATCATCTTCTAAATTCCTATGTTTTTGAACCCGATACCCCTTCGTTATTCGAAGACCTTCAAAAATATCAAAGAAGACTGAAAGAATCTAAAAAGCTTTGTTCAAGAGTTATTGGAGATATTCTTGAACATGAAAATAAACTAGGGGGACTAGTGGAAATTTTGAATAGTACATTAGACCAGGCCTATCAAACCAAACATCAACAGTTTAGGGTAGAAGTAGAAGATTGTCTTAACGATTTTAGAAGGTTGAAGTCCGATCTTTTTTCCTACGCTTCAGGAATCTTAAAAAAAAGGCATAGAAAGAAATAAAAAGGAGTGCTTAGCTGATAATTGTCATATGAAAATGACAATAAGACAAGTATCTTACTTATGGTTCGCTTTGAACATGATAATAACTAAAAACGTATATCATGAAAACTTTCATTTGGTCTTTTTTCATAATGATCCTGGCCTGTTCCGATGCAGAAATTGTAAGTAGTTGGAAGAATCCTGATATTGTTCTGTTCCATGCCTACAAAGTGCTGGTAGTTGGGATGACCCCCAATCCTGATGCCAGATTGCAGTTTGAAACCAAGATGACAGAGAAATTTACCCAGCAGGGTGTTGAATCAATGAGGAGTATAGATCTTTTCGACGTGGCCTTTACAAATTCTGTGCGTACAGATGAAGAATTAGACGATGTAGAAGAACGTTTACTTGATAAGGATTTTGATGCCATCTTATTTACAAAAATACTTGGATCCGAGAACAGACAGACCCTGACTAAGAAACTTTCGGAGCTCGATAGAAACAATTCCAGGTTTAAGGATGACTATCTCAGTCATCAGAACATTTATTACGATGATGAATACTATGAACAATACAAGGTTTACTTTGTTGAAACCGCTTTGTATTGTATCTGTGTAGACAAGGAGCGCGATCTTATTTGGCGTGGTGTAATAGAGGTTTCAGATCCTATTACGTCAGAGGAGACTATTGAGGAATACATAGACCTGGTCGTTTCTACTATGGAATTTGAAGATCTTATTTTCAGAAAAGAAAAAGAAAAATCGTAAAGAAATCCAGAAGACAGATTTTAGTTATTGGTATCGCTTATAAAACAGGCGTAAAGACCCTGGCAGTGCCTTCTATTAGTTTGTCAATTGTAGGTCTTTGTGAATATGAATCCAACCTTAATTCTGTACTCTTCTTACAATCTCTCAAGAAATTTTTTCGCAGTATCTTGGCAGTATCGCGGTCGTAAACGAGTGCGTTCACTTCATAATTGTGCTCAAAACTGCGTACATCAATATTTGCCGTACCAATAGAGGCAATATCGTCATCACTAACCAGGATCTTACTATGCAGAAAACCGTATGGAAATAAAAAGATCCGGATCCCCGATTTTAGAAACGAATCAAAGTAGGAACGTACCGTCCAGTCCACAAGTTTGCTGTCACTTTTTTCTGCGATTAATAATCGAACATCTATGCCACTCAACGCAGCTATTTGAAGGGCCTTTAGGATCTCATTACTGGGAATGATATATGGATTGGTGATATATAGATACTCCTGTGCCTCGTTAATGATCGATAAATAAGAATGTTCAATATTGGGGAAGGCATCATCAGGACCACTCGGAACCACCTGAACAATCGTTTGAAAGCCAGTATCTGTAATTCCTTTTGGCGCAGTTTTCATAGGCACTTTTTTCTCAGCCACCATGAACCAATCAGATATGAAGATATGTTCCATAAAGGATACAGCCGGACCTTGAATGGCCAGATGCATATCGTGCCATTTACCCAGATCACTATCTCCTCTTAGATACTTATCTGAAATATTGATACCTCCTGTAAAGGCGATGATACCATCTACAACTATTATCTTTCGGTGATTTCGATAATTTAATGAAGAAAGGAACCTTCCAAAACGAAATGGTAGGAAGGGATAAACCTCTACTCCCATAGCTTTTAGTTTTTTAAGATATGAACCACTCAATGAATAGCTCCCAACCCCATCATATATCATCTTTATCAAAACTCCTTCTCGGATCTTCTCTTCAAAGAGTGTCAATAACTTATTGGCTAATTTACCTTCTTCAAAAATATAGTACTGAAGGTAAATATAACTCTCTGCTTTTTCCAGAGCTTCAAAGATCCTATTGAAGGTGTTGGCCCCATCTTCCAAAAGTGTTACGCCGTTATGAGAAGTTGGAGGGTAGTGAGTCACCTTTTTTACCAGGGACATCATTTTCTTATATTTAGGTTGGGTAGTCTCAATTTCAATATTTTCTTTGGATGACGGGAGTTCGATGGAATTTTTTCTGAGTCGGGCCAGCTTTTTCTTACGCCTGTTCCTCCCTAACATTATGTATAACAGAATGCCCCCAACGGGTATGGTAAAGATAGCTAGAAGCCAGGCCAGTGTTCTGGCAGGTCGTACACCATTGATCAATAGTCCGGCTATCAGGAAAAGGGCCAGGAGAATATAGAGGATAACGAGGGCAAGTACAAGCATTCGTTTGGTTGTTCTTTCAGATAAAATTAAAGGTACCACAGAATATTGACAATTAGGAACAGTAGCCCAAAGTAATCTGCCTCATCCATCCTATTAAAAGGAAAAGATCTTGTGCCTAAACGGCTCTTGATTTCAGGTAATATCCTGATAAAAGAACACCGGAAAAATTCACATGATTACATTAAAATATGTAGTAATATTGCTTTTTAATACAAGATGAATTTAGTATACTATAAACATCCAATTATGGCTATTTATGAATCTTCGTGATGGTGTTAAAACTGCGGAAAACAAGGTCTCTTCAGAAACTTTAAAACTAAGTGAATATGTGATCGACAAAAGCAAGTCGGTTACAGATCGCCTGGAAAGTTTCGAGGATATCCTTAACCTTGAGGTAGGAGATACCGCCCTCAATAGGGCCAAGGCTCTGGAGCGCGAATTCAACATACGGCAGTTGTACATCAAATATGAGGGAGATAATCCTACGGGTACCCAGAAAGATCGTATTGCTTTCGCACAAGTGTATGACGCCCTCAGACGCGATTTTGACGTGGTGTCTCTTGCTACTTGTGGGAATTATGGTGTTGCAGTGGCTTTGGCGGCCAACCTTGCTGGCATACATTGTAAGATCTATATTCCTGAATCCTATCATACAGATAGAATTGAAGAAATGCAATCCCTGAATGCCGAAATTATTAGGCTACCCGGCAGCTATGAAGATGTGGTAGCTCAAAGTACAGAACTGGCAAAAGTCAATGAATGGTACGATGCCAATCCTGGTGCCACGAATACTCCCTTGCAGATTTCGGCCTATTCCCAGATCGCATATGAGATATTTGAAGACCTTGGTGATGCGCCAAAATACTGTGCCGTTCCAGTCTCAAATGGCACCCTGCTTGCAGGGATCTACAGGGGGTTTGTTAGTTTGTATAAACGAGGAAAAACTTCCAGAATACCAAAAATGATCGCTGCATCTTCTTCCTTTAAAAATCCTATTGTACAATCGTTTAAAAAGGGATTGGATCATTGTAAAGACCTTGAACCCAAGAATATCAAAGAAACCAAATACAATGAACCTCTTATCAATTGGCATAGTTTTGATGGGGAGGAGGCATTGTACGCCATTCGTGAATCTGAAGGGGAGGCGGTAAATGTGAGTGATAGAAAGTTAAAGGAAATGAGTGCCTTTCTACACAAAAAAGAAGGATTCCGAATTCTCCCGGCCTCTACTGCAGGTTTGATCGCCTTATTAGAGATACACGAACAGAATCCTATGGAACCAGATCGCTATGTGGCTATTCTAACTGCAAAACATTAAACAAACTAGTATGAAAAAATCTATAGACGGCAATGCTCTGGTGTATTGTGAAGGAGCATTTAATACTCCTAATGGTAAAACCGCCCATGGTTTGGTGCGCTTCACAGAACGGTATGTTGTTGTAGGCGTAATTGATAGCACTTATGCAGGTAGAGATGCAGGCGAAGTATTAGACGGGAAAGTTAACGGCATACCTATTTTTAAAGATCTGAAGTCAGCTGCCACTGTATTGGCAAATGAAAATAAAAGCCCTAAAAGCCTGGTTATTGGTTTGGCCCCGGATGGTGGCCGACTTCCGAAAGAAGCAAAACAAAGTATCCGTAAAGCTTTAGAACTTGGTTGGAACGTAGATAGTGGTCTGCACGACTTTCTTACTAATGATGAATCATTGATGACCATTGCGCATAAGAACGGATGCAGGGTACGAGACGTTCGTAAGACACCAGACCGGGATAAACTTCATTTTTTCACCGGGGATATTGAAAAGGTAGACTGTTTAAAGCTGGCCATCTTAGGAACAGATTCGGCTATAGGTAAACGCACTACAGCCTGGATACTTGTTCATGCATTCCGGAAGGCAGGCTTAAAAGCTGAAATGATAGGAACTGGCCAAACAGGCTGGATGCAGGGAGCCAAGTATAGTATGATATTGGATAGCTGCATCAATGATTTTGTGTCTGGCGAAATAGAACATGCTGTGGTAAGTGCATGGAAAAATGAAAATCCGGATGTCATAGTAATTGAAGGGCAGGGGAGCTTAATGAACCCGGCGTATCCCGGCGGTTTTGAGATCCTTGCGGCCGGAAGACCAGACTATGTGATCCTGCAACATGCGCCAAAAAGGAAAGAATATGACGGATTTCCCGGGTATCGCTTACATTCCTTGCCTGAGCAAATACAAGCCTTAGAGGTGATCTCAGGTAAGAAGGTGATAGCCATTACTGTGAATCACGAGGATATGACGAAAGAAGAAATAGGACCTGCTTGTAAGGACATCACCATTGAAACCGGAATTCCGGCTTTCGATGTACTGGCCTTTGGTGCTGATGAATTAGTAACTCTTTTAAAGAACAAACTTTAACCCGATGTCTAGAAAGTTGTTAATCTTTATTTGCCTTTTCCATTCGGTATTGCTTTTTTCACAGCAATACAGTGCTCAGGATCTGCAAAAGTATGTACAAGAGTTCAAGAAGGACATCAGGGGTCCTTACAAGGATATTCGTTGGTTTTGCACGGATGGTAGTATTCGTCAGCCGAAAGATCCTTGTCCGGATCAGATCGGTCCTGGAGTGCAACACGCCCGTTATAAGGACGTGGTGGAAGACATTGCCAAAAAAAATAACATATATCTAGGGCAGATCCTGGTATACTCCAAACCCACCGATTTCTGGGATCCCAAGCGTAATTTTACACATTTAAAACAGTATCAATTAGATAAATACCTGCGCTCTGTAGATCAGGGTTGGATCAACGTCAAAGGGCGGTATTACAGGGGTTCAATTCAAGCAGAAGATGAAACGGCTTGGGGTGTTGCTTTTATTAAAGAAGTACTGGCCAAAGACATAAATCTTCAACAGCACTTCTTTGTCCTTAGAAATGCCATGCGAGATATACCATATCAGGAAGATGAAAATGTGGCCCAGCAAATGAGAAGTCAGTCGAAGGTGATCTCCGATCTTTATCCGGCCTTTATGGATCTTCGCGTAAAAATTCATAGTCAACCTCAAATTGGAGACATACAGGATGTTACTCGTTTTATTGAAAATAACAGAGGAAAGTTAACTCCGGAGCTCAACACTCAGTTTTCAGCCCTTTTAAAAACGATGAATGCTTTTTTTAAGCCTATCGACCTTCAGATGCTTTATAAGGGTCTTACGGTCATTGAAAATCCTGAACTTAGTTCTCAACTTTCTAACTTTATGGCGACTGCAAAGGAAGTTAAATCTGCATCTTCTCTAATTCAGGAAGGTGCCGAACTTATGTGGTCTATTAGGCAAAACATTCTTTCAGAGAAAAATCCAAAAACAAGATTACAATTATTGGATCTGTCTCTAAAGCTGGAAGATATCATCTTTAAGAATGAAACCGACTGGAATCCTACAGATGTAAAGGGACAATTACAAAAGATCTGCAGCCTTGGTATGGCCTCGGCAGCTGCAGGCTATATGGAAATATGGGAATGGGACCAGTTGGTCTCAGCACTGGCCAATTTTGAGAGATCTTCGCTCACTTTGGAAGAGCTAACATACACCTTGGGAAGAGCCAGAAGTGCAGTAGAATGGAGTACCAGTACGTTTAAAGCAGAGTTTGATGAGGTGGTAGCCCTGTATGCCCCTTTTGAACCATTGGCGAACAGTTTTATAGACGATAAGATCAGAGGATCGTTGGTACTGCAACTTGGAAAAGCTGTAGGCGACTTAGGGAATTTTATTGCTACAGAATCTGCTTTGATCAATAAAGTAATGGACGTATCAAACCAAAGTGCCGTCCGTGGCTTAAATCCGGGGTATGCTTTTGGAGAATTGGTGGTGGTTGAAAATATGGTGGACGATCTTGAGGTTTCTTCAGACAAGATCTACATTTTTCAGAAACCTCCTTCGGATCTAAAACCAATTGCTGGCATTGCCACCGTTGCTGAGGGTAACTTGGTCTCTCATGTACAACTGCTGGCCAGAAATTTAGGTATCCCTAATGCCGCTCTATCGGATGAAAATTTAAAGCAATTAAAGAAATATAATGGGACTCGTGTTTTTTACGCGGTATCTAATAAAGGTAATGTGCTATTAAAACCGGAAAAAGAGATGTCCTCTGATGAAAAGGCACTTTTTGCAAAAAAGGAACGGAAAGATGAAAAAATAGCAGTTCCTGTTGAGGAAATTCGTCTCGATATAGTAAAAGTGTTAAATATGAGGGAGGTAGATGCCTCCAACTCCGGAAAGCTTTGTGGCCCAAAGGCTGCAAATTTAGGGCAGTTAAAGAAAATGTTCCCGGAAGATGTGGTTGAAGGTCTGGTGATCCCGTTTGGGATCTTTAAGGAGCATATGGATCAGGATATGCCTGGTAGTTCAGGTTCTTATTGGGATTTTTTAAATATCATGTTCGGTGAAGCTGAGGAGAAGCGAACTGCCGGTATCGCAGAACAAGAGATAGAGCAGTTCCAATTAGAAAAACTTCAGCTTTTGAGGACAGCTATCAAAACAATGCCCTTAAAAAAGTCCTTTATTGATGATCTTGAAAATAGTTTTAAAGGAGTATTGGGAAAGGCACTGGGAGAAATTCCTGTTTTTTTAAGGAGTGATACCAATATGGAAGATTTGAAGGACTTTACCGGGGCCGGACTCAATCTTACCGTCTTCAATACAGTAGATAAAGAAAAGATTTTACAGGGGGTTAAAGATGTCTGGGCTTCTCCATATACAGAACGCAGTTTTAAATGGAGACAGAAGTACCTGTTAAATCCGGAGAATGTATATCCTTCAATTCTTGTCATTCCAAGCGTAGATGTGGATTACTCCGGCGTAATGATCACCAAAGGAATTAATATGGGTACGGAGAAAGACCTCACGGTTGCCTTCAGCAGAGGAGCAGGAGGGGCGGTTGATGGTCAGGCAGCTGAAACTCATCTGATCACCGCTAATGGATCTTTATTGCTGGCACCGGCCAGAGACCTGTATCACAATAGATTGCCAACAACTGGAGGAACTACAAAAGAGATCGCAACCCTCGATGATCCTATCCTTAACAAAGGGAACATTCGGGAGTTGAGGGATTTCGCGATCACCTTACGCGATATTCTTCCAAAGGCAACCAAATCTGATTATAAAGGTGCCTATGATGTAGAACTTGGGTTTAAGGATAATAAATTATGGCTTTTCCAGATACGACCATTTGTCGAAAATAAGAAGGCTCTGGGATCTGCTTATTTAGAATCCATTACACCTAAAATTCAAAACGATAAGAAAATTCAACTTTCAACAAAATTATAAGATGTATACAGCAATTAAGTTACTAACTCTACCACTGCTCTTTCTTATTCTCAGCGCATTCTTGTATCCAATAGATGGATATGAACGAACTGGCATCAAACGATTAAAAAGATTAGAATTAATACAGTTGGGAGAGATTAAGACCACAACACCTTTACCCTCCGGGGCTTTAAGATCCTGGAATGACATTAGCCTGAATTTACAAGCGCTAAATCAGGATAGCCTATCTACTTTTTTTAAGGAGGACGTACAATTACAAAAAGACATAAGCGGGCTGTTCAGAGGATTAGATAAAAGCTATTCCCTTAGTGTAGTAGATATTTCAGATCCGGCTAAGGTTCGCTATGCTCATAGAAATGAAACCTTGGGGTACCAACCTGGCAGTGTAGGTAAATTAGCAGTCTTGGTGGCAATATTTACCCAATTAGAGAAGATATATCCAGACTCCTGGGAAAACCGAATGGCACTGCTTAAGAATAGATCTGTTAAATCTGGCGTATGGGGTCTTACCGATGAGCATACCGTGCCAATCTATAATATAGAAAAGAATACCCTGGTGAAGCGCCAGGTGATAGCTTCCGATGTTTTTACGCTTTACGAATGGGTAGATCATATGCTCTCTGTCAGTAATAATGGCGCTGCCAGTATTGTGTGGAGGGAGGCATTGCTGATGGCGGCTTTCGGTAATGAGTATCCAGAACTTACAGAGGAACAGGCATTGGCGTATTTTAAGGAAACTCCAAAAAAGGAATTGACAGATCTGGGGAATGATGTGGTAAACCTTCCGCTTAGGGCGTTGGGTATTACAACAGATGAATGGAGGTTAGGCAGTTTCTTTACAAGAGGTGCAAACACCTATGTTGGAGATAAAGGAGGAAGCATTGGAACGCCATTAGGCTTGATGAAATTTCTGGTTATGCTGGAACAGGGGAATGTAATAGATGAAGCCTCCAGTCTGGAGATGAAAAGATTGATGTATATGACGGATAGGAGGATCCGCTATGCACAATCTCCTGCATTAAAGGAAGCAGCTGTCTATTTCAAGTCAGGGAGTTTGTACAAATGTGACAGAAGCAAAGGAGAACCATGTGGTAAATATCAAGGAAATGTTCAAAATTTTATGAACTCTGTCATCATAGTTGAACATCCGGATAATTGCAGGTATATGGTGGTGTTGATGTCTAATGTACTTAGAAAGAATTCGGCATCAGACCATATGTATTTAGCCTCGGCAATAGATAAAATAATTCGCAAAGGCTAGACGGCCAATAGTTTTTTAATGGTCTGGGATGCGAAATTTTCTATTCGTTCATCTTCATTGGTCTGCATCATTTCAACAAGTGGCCTGTACTTTATATTCTTTTGTTGCCCTATGAGGAATAAGACGGCGAGTTTTACTTTATGATCATTTGCCTGCAGTAAACTCTGGAAGCATTCATATTCTGTTGGCACTTTGGTAATCAGACTTTGCTGAACTTCTTCAGAAGTAACATCCAGAATAGTGTTTTCTATGATGGGTAATAATTTTCGCTTTAGATCGCCGTATAATAAATTGTCCAGATATTCTATGGCCTTAGACTGTGCATCTTGTTTTTCACTCAAGATACCTTCATAGGCTATTTCGATATCCTTGGGGCCGTATTTCAAGCCGAGTAATTTAAAGATGCGTTCCAGGCCTGCATCAAGGCGTCTTTCAAGGAGTTCCAGCAGGCTAGATCGGGCATTTCGTTCCTCATCGGAGACCAATTGTCTCGATTTAGTACGGTTTCGGTATGAAATTATGATCTGGGTATGCATGGCCGAAAGTGTATGATGATACATCCTGCATTCCTCAAGGATGTTCCGTATCACTTTTAAATGATCGAAATCATATTGAGGATACGTTATTTTTAGATCATTCAAGGCTCTGATGGCTTCCTGTCTTATGGTTACATCCTTATCTTCTAATAATGTCATTAGTCCATTTACCGTCTGTTGTGATGGTAAATTCTTTAATACCGCTGGGATATAGCGGCACAATGACAGAGGGGCCAATCTCTTTTCAACAAAATTGATCAAATAAGGAACAAGCCGCTGACCGTAAGCTTTCAATGATTCTATTACTACAGGGCGCATGGTTTTGTCTGGCAAAAAGCTGACCAGATCATCTATAAAAGGAGGGTAAACGCTAAAACCAATTGCTTTTATAGCGTCTAACTGATAGGTCTTATTTCTACTTTTTAAGGCTTTGGAAAGTTCGGGGTAGAATTTCGGAATATTGGCAGCACCAATTGTATTTAGCAAAATTGGTGTCAAATTGCCTCCTCCATCCTTGTTATTTGCAGCTTCAATTTGTTGATCTATTCTTTCTTTAAGCTGATATTGATTTCTTAGTGATATATTGTCTCTAGATTCTTTTGCAAGGCAAAACAGCGCTGTGCCCGAGATCAACGGATCTGAATGGTCCAGGTAATGATCAAATACTACTTCCTTTTGGTCATTGGCATGCATCAGCAAATACTCAAGGGTAGCCGTAATTAAACCTTCGTCCCTGGATGCTAGTAGCTCAGATATCTCTGTTACAACAGAATGATCGTTTAGAAAATACATATTCTGTATAGCTGCTGTTCTTACTTTATTGGAAGGATGCCTCAGTAACTTATGAACCTCGGGTAGGAAACGGTTATCATTCAGCTCTCTTAGTTTTCCAAGCATAAACAGTAGCTGCGATTCTGTTCCATTTTCAAAGACCTTTTTCATGCCAGTGATTGCTGAAACTTTTTTCAACTCAATTTTTTTAGTTGGTTCCTTTGATTCCAGGACCAGGGCCAGATTATCCCTGAAGGTTTGGAAATATTCGTCCCTGACCTTGTACACAAAATAGATCCAAAGGACCAGGAGAATAACTATGATACCGGTAATATAGACAGAGGGTAGGTCCAGACCGCGAACAAGAAATATCAAAATAAATCCCGCAATACCGGTTGCAAAACTATCCACCACCACATCTATATATGACTTGGTCTTGTTCTTGAGTTCAAAAGGCAAAGGAAGGGCCAACAATTCCATGGCACTTTTGTTTACAGATTGTTTTAAAGAGCCATCCATGGCTTTTATAAAAATGATCACTGCCAGCTCCGGAAAAACCAAAAAAAGCAAACAACCGGCAAGTATCCCAAGAGGTAGAAGTAACATGGAGAAGCCAACACCCCAAACCCCTACCACACGGTGAGTCACAAAAAGTTGTATAGCAAGCGAAAGTAAATTGAAGGTAGAGAACCAAAATGCAAAAAAGGCTGTAAGCTCATCCGGATCCAAAATGGCAGCTGAAGCAAAATCACTATACTGATAATCTACTAATTTGGCTACCAGGACACTAACGCCCAGGATGGAAGCGAGATAAGTTAAATGTTTAGAATTTCGTATAAGCCACAGGGGTTTGTCCGCATCACTACCCCTTCGATTTTGAACCTTGAACAAGTTTAATTTTTCTACTCGTAGGCGCCAGATCACTTGCAATACCGGAATACAAAGTATCAGAATCCCTATGGCCAGGAAAAAAAGGTTGTCGTTCCCTATAATCGGAGCCAGGATAGAGGTGAGATAACCACCAAAGATACCACCCAAAATTGCTCCGGCTCCTATAAATCCAAATAAACGCTTTGCTTCCCTGGGGTTAAATACAAGGTTGGCCAGTACCCAAAATTGAGAGGCAGACAGAACGGCATGAATGGCCACCCATACATAGAAAAAGTACAGCATCCAGGCATTTATAAGATTCAATTTTAACAGGACGGTTAGTACAGCCAAAAACACAATAGTGATCACCAAAGTAGTTTTGATCACTTTTAAAAGTGAGAATCTTGTAAGGGCTTTTGTATAGAAGTAGGAACTCAAATAGGCAATGATGGCCACCCATAAAAAGGCAATGGGCAGGCTTTCTACGCCAAGTTCAGAAAGGAAAAGTGAATTTACGGTTGGTTTTATGATCAATAAACTGGTAATGATCAAAAACACATACAGTTGCATCAGAAAGGAGATCTTAAATTCTCCTTCCCTTATATTGAATGTCTTTTTAACAAGTTCCTGAAAAAACATTAATTGCGAGGCGTCTAATTAACTTTTTTATAGTTCTTGGTATTTCTTAAGGCTGTTTCAACCGGTCGTACCAAGTTACGTATGATCTGTTCACCTGCAGGATCTTCGATCAAAGCCACCAGAATATATCTTCTGTTCTTATCAATTCCCCAAACCAACGCAGAATCTGAATGATAATTTCTCCAGGACCCCGATTTTCTAAATATACGGGCATCCGGGGCCAGGATATTCAGCGTATTTACAAATTTATGGTGCAGGGCCGGATTTTCAAGCAAATCCAGCATCTGAGAAGATCGTTCTCTTGTAACCAGTTTTCCGTTCGCTAATAAATAATAAAATCGGCATACCTGGGTAACGGTTGCAGCATGACTAAGGTTTTTTAAGGGCTCTCTATTGGTATCACCACCTCCCCCATAGCGTTTCCCTACCCAAAGACCTCCACCGCTTTCTTCATCGTAGAACTCATATTTAGGATCTGTCATTACAGACTCTATGCGATCATAGCCCACACGGTCAATCATGCGTGTTGAGGCCTGATTATCTGATTTGCTGATCATTAATCGCATATCCTTTTTGACCTCAGAAGTTTCCTTCAATGTTCCTTTTTCAATGGCATCCATTGCCGCTAACAAGATGGCTATTTTTGGCAGACTGGCCGCATACATCATATGATTTCCATTGATCCGGGCGAACTTAACATTTTTAGGATCTCTGAGATCCACAACACCTACAGACATAAGTTTGGAATCTATCAACTTCTTCCACTTGGGGTTTTTCAAGATCTGATTTTCAAGACCCATTTGTAATTTGTTGTCCAGTAAAGAACGCAAAGGTTTTATCTGATCATTGGGAACAGAAAACGGAAGATCTTGCTGTGCAGGCAGTAATCCACACCATAGCAAAATAAGGACCAGTATTGTAATTCGAGTATTCATAAATTTCGTAATTATTAAGAACGCAAAATTATTTCAATTAACAATAGGGTTGATGTTAATTTTTAAAGAGAGTCATTTTTGTAAGCTCCTATAGATAAAGGCGATTCCAGATGATAACGCACTTTGATATGTTAAAAATATAGTACCTTTATGAGTACGTGATATCTTTTAATTATAGGATGTACCTCACAGACTTTTGTGAACATTCCGTAACACTTTAGCAATTACAAATAATGGTTAGAATTAGCGAACTAGTTGTCTTCCAAAAACTCCTAATACACGAACTTATTGTTGAACCAAAAAGGGTCAAAGCCAGCTACACTGTCATTAAAAAAGACGGGAATGAAGTAAGCAATCAGTTGATCTATTCTTATAATTCCGCTTACTTTGATGCAAAGAACGGCAGGGATGTCAACCTGGCTTCTATGATGGTAGCCCAGGTGGCATTGAATTACGGTCTTTTTTTTGAAGAAATTGTCTTTGATGGACTATATGATCATACCGATCAGCGCTTTCTGAGAGACATGATGGAAAATACATCCCGGGAGATATTGGTTTTGAAGTTTTACGGAAATAACGAATTCCTAAAGCCTCCACATAACGCCTTAGAATTAGAAACTCTCACCGAATATACTGCTGCAAAGATCACATTTACCAACTCCGGTTTTCAAACCCTGCAAGTACAAAAATCTGATCTGCATCCAAAAGAAGATGAATATGTTATTTTAAGCAGTGGAGGTAAGGACAGTCTGCTTAGCTATGGCGTTATTAAGGAATTAGGCATACCCCATCCCGTATTTATTAATGAGGCGGGTCGGCACTGGTTTACTGCGGTCAACGCCTATGACCATTATGAAGAAACAGAACCCAATACTGTAAAACCCTGGTGTAATAGCGACAGATTGTTTAACTGGATGGTAAAACAAATGCCCTTCATTAAGGAGAATTTTCAGAATATCAGGGCAGATATCTATCCAATCAGATTATGGACAGTAGCCGTTTTTCTATTTGGAACCCTTCCGGTAGCCTTAAAAAGAGGTGCGGGAAATATTCTGATCGGGAATGAGTACGATACAACTGTGAAGGGGAATCATCACGGAATAACACATTACCACGGATTGTATGATCAGAGTAAGTATTTCGACAATGCACTTACGCGTTATTACCAGAAAAAAGGCTGGAATATTATGCAGTATTCCATATTAAGGTCTCTGTCTGAGTTATTGATCTTAAAGATTCTGGTAAAAAGGTACCCGAGCCTTCAGAAATACCAAGTTTCCTGTCATGCGGCCCATTCGGAGGGCGGCAAAATGCTGCCATGTGGTGCCTGTGAAAAGTGTAGAAGGATCATCGGGATGCTTATGGCCCTCGATGAAGATCCCAAACGATGTGGGTATACGGAGGATCAGATGAAAAAAGGATTAGCCGCACTCGAAAATAGAGGTATAAAGCAATTGGGAAGCGACGCAGCCCATTTGTATTATCTATTGGTGACAAAAGGACTGATACGTGTTACTGAACATACGCGAAAACTTGCAAAAAAACATGAGGAGATAGTCTCCTTGCGATTTGATAAAGAACGAAGTGATATTGCTGATATCCCTATTCATATACGAAAACCCCTGTTAAAGATACTATCAGAATATTCCGAGGGAAGTGTGCGTTACCGTGAGCTGGTTCTGGCAGGTATCATCGATATGCCCGCTGCGCTGACATGGAAGAATGCGCGCAGCCTGGCCTTCAGGGCCCCCGTCGCTGAGTTTGACAAGTGGCGGCCGGCGTTTGACGTTATTCGCTTCTCCGTACGCATGAACCCGCAATGGGTGCTGCGCGAATCCGAGGGCCAGCGCGAACGGGCCGAAATTGCGACGCGCGTGTTTGATGAAATGCGTCGCATCGATCAGGAGATCGTTGCCGGGACGGCGGTTAACAGGGAAGAAATCATGAATGACAATTTCCTGGTCCTGACGGGCCGGGAGGAGTTTGTGAATCCGCATACCGGCGTGGTGGAACTCGACACCGATGCATATCGTTACCGCTGGAAGACGGACGGCGGCGATGTCTACTACTCCAATCGCGAAGACGACGATCCGAACCTGTTCATGCAGCGTACCGACTACGTGCGCTCTCCAGTACGCAAGCGGCGAA
>NZ_CAMYKH010000006.1:20060-77198 GCF_947258935.1 uncultured Muriicola sp. | reverse complement strand
TGTATTTAAAGCTGTTGAGGTTTTTCAGTCCTTTTAATTGTAAGGCACGAGCAGCCTGAAAGTAAGGATATTCATTTACTACCTCTTCCAATTGCCGAGTTTGGATGGGTTCTACCACCTTGTCCGGATGTTGCAATAGATATGTAAAATCTGTTACCTTCATGTTCTACCAGTCTGCCAGGGATTCATTAAATATATCTTGATTGATACGCTCAAAGATCACTAAATGCGCTTCATCTCGTACAGAGGCTAATTGTGACGTAGCCGGATAATCATAAAAGAAGGAAAACCGCTTTTCAAACTCGGCGCCTTCCTTGGTCTTATTGAAAAATCGAACATTTATCGAAATACTAAGTCTGTTTTGTGCGGCATTCTGTTGGGCGGTAGCAGACATTGGCGACACTCTGTATTCTACGATCTCCCCTTCATAAAGCAGGTCTCCATTAGAGGATATCAGATCCAGGCTGGTTTGATTTAAGATAAGGTCCTGCAAGGAGAGGGTGAATTCTCTGTCTAAGCCAGGATCGAATGTAGACCCCGGACTTTGAGAAGCATAGTTTTGAAAATAGTTCACGGTAAATGTTTTGGCCGTCCCAACATCTCCACCTGTGAAATTATAAACACCACAGCCAACAAAAAAGGAGCTAATCAAAAAAGACAATAAAAGAATGCTAAGTCGTTTTCTCACTATAAATCGTACTGTTTGATTTTTCGATACAGGGTTCTTTCAGAGATTCCCAATTCCGAAGCAGCCGCCTTTCGTTTCCCGCGGTTGCGTTCCAGAGATTTTTTGATAAGCTCAATCTCCTTTGCTTGTAAAGATAAGGTTTCTTCTTCTTGGATCTCCTCGGCAAAATGATACTTATCTTCCTGTGCTATTTCCTTCGGTTTCTCATCCCTGTCCTCATGTGGGGGCAATAGTTCAACAGGCGCTGCTTCTTCCTCCTCCACCTCTTCACCGTTAGACCCGTATATTTTCCGTATTAGCGTTTCATTTTCTTCTTGAACTTTATCCGAATCTCCGGAATTGAGCATTTCCAAGGTCAATTTTTTGAGATCGTTCAGATCTGCCTTCATATCAAACAACACTTTGTAGAGGATCTCTCGCTCATTGCTAAAATCACCTTTTTTTGATTCACGTTCAATTACAGCAGGTAAATTGGAATCATTTGCATGAGGAAGGTATCCGTTCAAGGTTGAGAGTGAGATAGCTCTGCTTTCTTCCAATACAGATACTTGCTCTGCAACATTTCGCAATTGTCTGATATTTCCCGGCCAGCGATATTTTACGAGGAGCTGCACTGCATCATCATCCAACCGTATAGTGGGCATTTTATATTTCTGCCCGAAGTCTGAGGCAAATTTTCTGAACAGAAGATGAATGTCTTCCTTTCGGTCGCGCAATGGTGGAATATGGATCTCCACTGTGCTTAAACGGTAGTACAGATCTTCTCTGAACTTTCCTTTTTTAATTGCGTCTATCATATTCATATTGGTAGCCGCAACAATCCTGACATTGGTCTTTTGAACTTGAGAGGAACCTACCTTTAAGAATTCTCCATTCTCCAGGATACGCAATAAACGTACCTGGGTAGTAAGGGGAAGTTCACCTACCTCATCCAGGAATATTGTACCCCCATCTGCCACTTCAAAATACCCGCTGCGGGTTTGAGTAGCTCCTGTAAACGATCCTTTTTCATGACCAAACAATTCACTGTCTATGGTGCCTTCAGGAATAGCACCGCAGTTTACCGCAATATATTTTGAATGTTTTCTGTGAGACAGCGCATGTACTATCTTAGGCACCACTTCCTTACCAACCCCACTTTCTCCCGTGACTAGCACAGAAATATCTGTGGGAGCCACTTGTAAAGCCTTTTCAAGGGCACGATTCAATTTAGGATCGTTTCCTATGATCCCAAAACGTTGTTTTATGGCTTGTACACTTTCCATTATCCGTTATTTTCTGTTAGGCCAACGGCATCTCCAAAAAGAGTGGCCGAGGTACAATCCTTGATCTTTACATTGACAAAGTCCCCAGCCTTGTAATGCTTCTTTGGAAACACTACCACCGTATTGGCAGAGGTTCGACCCATCCAGTGGGCGTCCGACTTCTTCGAAGAGCCTTCAATAAGCACCTCTTCTGTTTTGCCCAAATATTGTTTGGTTCTGTATAAGCAGTGTTTTCTTTGCAGGTCAATGATCTCCTGCAGCCTTTTTTTCTTAATTGTCTCCGGAACATCATCCTTTAATTTCTTGGCAGCCATGGTTCCCGGCCTTTCCGAATAGGAGAACATAAATCCAAAGTCGTATTTCACATAGTCCATTAAGGAAAGTGTATCCCGGTGGTCTTTCTCAGTTTCTGTTGGGAAGCCTGCGATTATATCCTGACTTATACCGCAATCAGGGATGATGCTGCGAATATTGTCTATTAGGGTCATATATTCCTCACGGGTATGAAGCCTGTTCATGGCTTTTAAGATGCGGTTGCTACCACTTTGTACTGGCAGGTGAATATGGCTGCAAATATTTTGATATTTCGCCATGGTCCTCACCACTTCCAACGTCATATCTTGCGGATTAGAGGTGGAGAATCGGATACGCATTTTTGGCTGTGACTCAGCCACCAACGCTAAAAGTCCTGCAAAATCTACGGCTGTGGCTTTCTGTATTTCTGAAGCTTTGTCGAGGTCTTTTTTTAAACCGCCTCCATACCAAAGATAGCTGTCAACATTCTGCCCCAGCAGTGTTACTTCACGATATCCCTGTTCCCATAATTCGTTTACTTCTTGAGCAATAGATTGAGGATCCCTGCTTCGTTCTCTGCCTCTTGTAAAAGGCACTACACAGAAGGTGCACATATTATCGCATCCTCTGGTAATAGATACTAATGCTGTAACTCCATTGGAATTTAATCGCACGGGTGCTATATCACCATAGGTTTCATCTTTGGAAAGTATAACATTGACGGCATTTCTGCCCTCATCTATTTCACGAATAAGATTGGGAAGATCTTTATAGGCATCCGGACCCACTACCATGTCTACAATTTTCTCTTCTTCCAGCAATTTACTTTTGAGTCGCTCCGCCATGCAGCCCAATACGCCCACCCTCATATGTGGTTTTGTCTTTTTAACCGCATTGAATTTTTCGAGCCTTTTACGAACATTGGATTCTGCTTTTTCCCTGATAGAGCAGGTATTGACAAGCACAAGGTCTGCCTCTTCTAATTGATCTGTCGTATTGAAACCTTCAGTAGCCAGTATGGAAGCCACGATCTCGCTGTCAGAAAAGTTCATCTGACAGCCGTAACTCTCTATGTATAACTTCCGATTATTTTGATCCGCTAAGTCTGTGATAAGAGCTGAGCCCTGAACACTTTCATCTATTACTTTCTCCATTGTATAGTTTGCGATAGCCACTCACTTAAGGACCGCAAAGGTAGCACATTATCCTTTTTTATGACAATATGACAGTTAAATATTTTCTTAAAATTGAACGCAACGTGCCTACTTTTTACGTATCTATCCAAATACCTAACCTTTTAATCTTATGGCTATGAAATCCCTTAAAATCTTATTCTCTTGCTTTATCGTTTTCGGATTCCTTTCCTGTACTGAAGAGGATCCCGGAAAATACGCAGACTATCTGGTGGCTCGTCCTTTGACGATCTCCATTCAAGAATTCAAGAACGGTGTAGATATAGTAAGCCCTCAACCCATTGCAGAATCGGGAAAGATATATGCTTATCAGGATTATATTTTTGTAAATGATAAGTTTAGGGGAGTGCACGTCATTGATAACAGCAACCCTGCTTCGCCAAGAAAAGTGTCTTTTATAAAAATTGCAGGAAATGTTGATATTTCAATTAAGAACAATTTCCTCTATGCCGATAGTCTAACAGACTTGATAGTCCTTGATATATCTGATATCAACAACATTCAAATTGTTAATCGCCTGGAGAATGTCTTGCGAGATAATGTGGTATGGCCGCTGGAAGCCGATATTTTTGAATACGATGACTGGGGAAATCCCGATAGTATTCTTATAGGTTGGGAAGTAGTCACCGAACGCAGATTGGTGGAGGAGGTACAACAGCGCTTTGACGACATCTTAATGGCCAATGCAGCTGAGAACAGTGTAGGACAAGGTGGTTCTTTGGCCCGTTTTAAGATCGTGGCAGATTATTTATATGCCGTGGACAACCACAGCATCAATATTTTTGAAATATCAGATCTTGCGAATCCTCAGGATATGGAAGATGTGTATGCCGGTTTCGATATTGAGACCATTTTTAACAGAGGGGATCAATTATTTTTAGGCAGCAGAAGCGGGATGTATATTTATGATATCACGGAACCTTCCAATCCCAGCTTTATCTCTGAATTTCAGCATGGTACTGCCTGCGATCCTGTTGTGGTAGATGGTGACTATGCCTATATTACTTTGAGAGGCGGAAATGGCTGTGGCGCTACTGAAAGCGGCTTGTTTCTGGTAGATATTTCCGATATTTCCAATCCATCACTTACGGCCAATTACCCAATGGAAGAACCATACGGGTTAGGCATTATGAACAATACCCTTTTTGTGTGCGACGGGAGTTTTGGCCTAAAAGTGTATGATACAACTAATGTTCCTGAACTTATTGCGCTACAGCATTTTGAGGACATTACTACTTTCGATGTAATTCCTTTACAGGATCATCTTCTGATGGTGGGTGAGGGAACCCTATATCAGTATTCGTATTCTGATATGAGCCTTGAACTCATTAGTTCAATGTCCCTTAATTAATTACGCACTCCTAAAAGCAATTTCATCTGCGAAATTCAAGAGCTATTTTATGCCTCGTTTTGGATAAAAGAAAGCAAATCAAAATTTTGCTATACTTTTGTGACTTCAAAAATCAATGAATGGCTAAGAATTTAGTAATTGTGGAATCACCCGCCAAGGCGAAGACTATTGAAAAATTTCTGGGTAAGGATTTTAAGGTAGAATCGAGTTTTGGGCATATTGCTGATCTTCCTTCCAAGGAATTGGGGGTAGACGTGGAGAATGATTTTCTACCCAAATACATCGTTGATAAAGATAAAAAGTCACTGGTTAAAAAATTAAAGGATCTGGCCAACAAGGCAGATATGATATGGTTAGCTAGTGATGAGGACCGGGAAGGAGAGGCAATCTCCTGGCATTTAGCAGAGACCTTAGGTCTGGATAAGAACAAGACCAAAAGGATTGTTTTTAATTCCATTACAAAATCTGCTATACAGAAAGCTATAGAAACCCCAAGGGAGATCAATTATGATTTAGTAAATGCCCAGCAGGCTAGAAGAGTTTTAGACAGATTGGTTGGTTATGAACTTTCTCCTGTATTATGGAAAAAGATTAAGCCAGGTCTTTCTGCAGGGCGCGTGCAATCTGTGGCTGTCCGACTTATTGTTGAACGGGAACGATCTATAGAGGCATTTAGTCCAGAGGCATCTTTTAGGATCAATGCGGAATTTAAAACAGAAAAGGCAGAGGTTTTTAGTGCAAAGCTTTCAAAGACCTTTGCAACGAAACTGGAAGCAGAGTCCTTTTTAAAACAGAATCTTAAGGCGAACTTTTCAGTCGCCTCTCTGGACAAGAAACCCGCCAAAAAATCCCCGGCAGCTCCTTTTACAACCTCAACATTGCAGCAGGAAGCTTCAAGAAAATTATATTTCTCGGTAGGCAGGACCATGCAAGTGGCACAACGATTATATGAGGCCGGGTTGATCACCTATATGAGAACAGATAGTGTAAATCTGTCTAAAGAAGCCATTAATGAAGCTAAGCAAGCCATTGTTACTAATTATGGCGAAAAATATAGCAAGGTCCGGAATTATAAAGGGAAGAGTAAAGGGGCTCAAGAAGCTCATGAGGCCATACGCCCAACAGATATGACCCTTCAATCCCCAAAGGTGGAACGAGACCAGGCAAAGTTGTATGAACTGATCTGGAAGAGAACTCTGGCCTCTCAAATGGCCGATGCCCAATTAGAACGTACCAACGTAAAGATCAAGACCAATACCCATAAGGAAGAATTTACTGCCAATGGCGAGGTGATTAAGTTTGATGGATTTTTAAAAGTATATCTGGAGGGGAAAGACGAGGAAGATCTGTCAGAAGAGCAGGAAGGCATGCTCCCAGCTTTGAAAGTAGCCGATACTTTATTCAATACCCATATAACCGCCACAGAACGATTTACCAGACCTCCATACAGATATACAGAGGCAACCTTGGTTAAGAAGCTGGAGGAATTGGGAATTGGAAGACCCTCAACCTATGCACCAACGATCTCTACAATTCAGAACAGAGGCTATATTGAGAAAGGGACTGTTGATGGTACTGAAAGAGGGTATGCCCAATTAGTTTTAGAAAACGATTCTATCAATGAAAAGCAATTAACCGAAACGGTAGGTTCTGATAAAGGTAAAATGGTACCTACAGATATTGGTCTTATTGTGAATGACTTCCTGGTGGCTCATTTCGGCAAGATCCTGGATTACCATTTTACAGCGAAGGTTGAGAAAGATTTTGATGAGATCGCCTCCGGGGAAGAAGATTGGAAAAAGGTGATGAAAGATTTTTACAAGGACTTTCACCCCAATGTGGTCGATGTAGAGGAAAATGCCGAACGCGCAAGTGGGGAACGTATCCTGGGAACAGATCCAAAAACAAAAAGACAAGTGTCTGTGCGTTTAGGTCGCTTTGGCCCTATGGTTCAAATAGGTACGGTAGAGGAAGAGGAAAAGCCATTATTTGCAAGTTTGCTCCCAGACCAATCTATAGCTACTGTCACTTTTGAAGATGCCATGGAACTTTTTAAACTCCCCAGAAAATTAGGGGTTTTTGAAGGAGAAGAAGTGGCGGCCAATGTAGGTAGATATGGTCCTTATGTTCGCTTCGGAAAGAAATTTGTTTCTCTGGAGAGTGGAGAAAGTGCCATGGATATAGACTTGGACAGGGCTATTGAATTGATCAAGGCCAAACAAAAGGCAGATGCTCCCATCACTACCTACGAAGAAAAAGATGTCACCAAAGGAACGGGGAGATTTGGACCGTTTATTAAATGGGATGGCATGTTTATCAATGTTAATAAGAAATACGATTTTGATAACCTATCTGTAGATGATATAGCCGAATTAATTGAGGCTAAAAAGAAGAAGGAATCAGAACGCGTAGTAAAGGAATGGCCCAAAGAAGGCATTCGCATAGAAAAAGCACGTTGGGGCAGGCACCAGATCATAAAAGGTAAATTGAAGGCAGAACTTGGGAAGGAAGTAGATGTCACCAATTTTAGTCTGGAAGATGCTCAGGGTCTTCTTGAAAAGAAAAAACCCAAGAAAAAAAGTAAGTAACCCTCCTTTTCTGTCATCCTATGGCATTCGATTTCTTAGTACCGGTAGAAGACAAGGCCCTCGCTCACTGTGAGTTGTTGCCACTGCAGTCTCTCGGAAAAAATGTTTTTAAGCATACCAATCGAGATGGTCTCCCTGTACTCGCCAATGCATCATTTGCTATAATGGGGGTCAACGAATCCCGAAATGCTTTTGAGAAGAAACCGGATAAACTGGCCATTGTAGAGATCCGCATACAGCTCTATAAGCTAATGATGGGGAACTGGAATGTAAATATCGTAGACCTTGGAAATGTGGAAGAAGGCGAGACGGTGGAGGACACGTATTTTGTGGTAAAGGAAATTGTTGCCGAACTACTAGAGGAAAATGTTATACCTATAATAATAGGTGCCACCCAGGACATTACCTATCCTACTTACCGAGCTTTTGATAAAATAAAGACCATGATCAACCTGGTGTCTGTGGATAGCCGATTCGATTTTGGCGCAGACGAGGAGCTTATTTCTTCCAGCTCTTACATGAGTAAGATCATCACAGATAAGCCCAACAATCTTTTTAATTTCTCCAATATAGGGTACCAAAGCTATTTCAATGCCCAGGAAGAGATAGATCTTATGGAAAGGCTTTTTTTTGATGCCTATCGTTTAGGAGCGATCACTTCAGATATTTCTCTGGCAGAACCCGTATTGAGAAATGCCCATATTGTTAGTCTGGATGTCAGGGCTATTAAGGCTAGTGAAATTGGGCTATCCTCGAACTTTTCACCAAATGGCTTTGACGGAAGAGAGATCTGTACAATCGCTAGATATGCAGGGATCAGTGAAAACGTAGCCGTTTTTGGCATCTATGAAAGCGAGAATACACCGCAATCCTACCAATTGGTAGCCCAGATCATCTGGTACTTCATGGAAGGCTACAACTTCAGGATAAAAGAACGGCCCAGTGCCAGCAGTAAGGACTTCACAAAGTTTATAGTGCCAACAGACACCGAGGAATTGGTATTCTTTAAAAGTCAACTTACCCAAAGGTGGTGGGTAGAAGTACCACCTTTTGTTTCTTCACATACTAAATCAAATTCACCTGCGTTATTACCTTGCACTGAGCAGGATTATTTAGACGCATGCGACCAGATTATTCCTGAGCGGTGGTTTAAGGCCTATAAGAAAGGTTTAAACTAAACGTGATTTTTTTATAAGGAAGGCCAGTAACGTACAATAATTTATTCAAAAAGTAGTTTTAGAGAATATAATTGTCAATACTGTTTAAAGTCTAAATCGAAATTTAACCTAAAGTATGAAGAAGCTATTGTTGTTATCTATAGCGTTTGTTTTTTTACTCTCGAGTTGTGGTTCAAAAACAAAAGGAGAACTAGTGGGCGTCCAAGGTAAAAAATGGTACCCCGAAAAACCCTATGGAATGGAGCTCATACCAAGAGGCGCATTTATCATGGGTAAAAGCGAGGAAGATATGGCGCAGGTTCTCAATGCCCCTACCAAAACAGTTACTGTTAGATCGTTTTATATGGACGATACAGAAATAACCAACAGTGAATATCGCCAGTTTGTGCAATGGGTTCGCGATTCTATCGTGAGGACCAATCTGGCTATATTAGCTGATGAATTAGGGTTGAGTCAGGAAGATGGAGGAATTGGAGAATTTGCATTTAAAAGTGCAGATACCACCAGAATGTCTGTCTATGAAAAATATATGCTCGATAATTATTCGGGTATGGGTGAGACAGGATACGAGGGCTTTAAGCTAAATACGGAAGAAGATCTAGTTTGGGATACCTCAGATTATCCGGATGAGTATTATGCCGAGATTATGGATTCATTATATATTCCTGAAGAGGAGTCTTATAATGGACAGCGTATTATAGACGTTTCCAAATTAAAGTATAAGTATACCTGGATGGATATAGAGGCTGCGGCCAGAACCAGAGATACGCGAAGAAAACAATTTATTAAGACTGAAGAATTGGAGATCTATCCGGATACAACCGTGTGGATCCGCGATTTCGAATATTCTTATAATGAACCTATGCACAATGATTACTTCTGGCACGATGCCTATAGTGATTACCCTGTTGTAGGTATTTCCTGGAAGCAAGCTAAAGCCTTCTGTCATTGGAGAACCAAATTCAAGAATGACGATCAAAAAAGTAGAGGCAATCAGTTTGTTAATCAGTTCCGTTTACCAACGGAAGCAGAGTGGGAGTATGCCGCAAGAGGAGGTATTGAAGGAGGTACATATCCTTGGGGTGGTCCTTATGTAATTAGTGATACAGGGTGCTTTATGGCAAACTTTAAACCACAACGTGGCGATTACGCTGCAGATGCTGCTCTTTATACAGTAGAAGCCAAGTCGTATGAGCCCAATGACTTTAACCTGTACAACATGGCAGGAAACGTTTCGGAATGGACAAACAGTAGTTATTTCCCAGGTTCTTATGAGTATGCATCTACTATGAACCCTAATGCGGATTCTGGTGAAAATGCCCGGAAAGTGATTCGAGGCGGATCCTGGAAAGATGTTGCTTACTTCTTGCAGGTAAGTACAAGGGATTATGAATACAGAGATTCTGCCCGTAGTTATATCGGCTTTAGGACCGTACAAGATTACATGGGAGAAGAAGATTCAACACAATAATAGAATACCAAAAAAGATCAAACAAAAACCAAATACTTATTATTAAACTTAATTAAATCTTATTATTATGGCACAGTCAAAATCAACAAAAAAACTATTTAACATGGCCTACGGGCTGGGTGCGTCAGTGGTGATCATTGGAGCATTATTTAAAATTCTTCACTGGGAATTTGGTCCACTAACAGGTGGATTACTTCTCGCTGTAGGTCTTATAACAGAGGCCCTTATTTTCGCTATCAGTGCATTTGAACCGGTAGATGATGAATTCGATTGGTCTTTGGTATATCCGGAATTAGCTGGAGGAGAATCTTCAGGTAAATCTAAATCTGATGCTAAAGAAGCGGAAGGATTATTATCTAAAAAATTAGATCAATTATTGAAAGAAGCAAACATCGATGTTGAATTGATGAATAGCTTAGGAGATAGTATTCGCAATTTTGAAGGTGCTGCCAAAGGTATTGCTCCTTCTGTAGATGCTATTGAGTCTACTAAAAAGTATTCTGATGAAATGTCTCAGGCAGCTGCCCAGATGGAGTCATTGAATAGTCTTTATAAAGTTCAGTTAGATAGTGCTAGCAGACAAGCCTCAATAAACGAGGAAGTTGTTCAAAATGCTGGTGCCCTTAAAGATCAAATGGAATCGTTGGCCTCTAACCTTTCATCCTTAAATGGTGTGTATGGTGGTATGTTGTCTGCTATGAGCAAGAACTAATTAGTCGCGAATTATAAACCCAAATCAAGTTATTAATCAAAACTAATTAGAAAAACATGGCATCAGGAAAAGCAACACCGCGTCAGAAGATGATCAACTTAATGTATTTGATCTTTATCGCAATGCTGGCGCTCAATATGAGTAAAGAAGTTTTGGCCGCGTTTGGCCTAATGAACGAAAAGTTCGAAGCTTCTAATTCAAAGGCTTCGGAAAGCAATCAGGCTTTCTTGGTAAGTCTAGAGACCAAAGCATCGGAAGATGCAGCTAAATATTCAGAGCTCTATAAAGATGCTCAGAAAATCAAGGAATTATCACAGGATTACTTTACGTACCTAGAGGATCTTAAAAAATCTATGACCGTAGATGTGGAAGATACTAAGGATTATCAGGTAATGGACAAGGCCGATTATCTGGATCAGAAGTTCTTCCAGGGAGATAATCTTGCTCCGGGAGGTAAGGAATTCATGAAGAGAATTAAAGACTATAGTTCACAGGTTATTTCTATCATCGGAGAGGATTACCCTGAAGTAAAAGCGCAGGTTGAAGCTCGCTTTAAAACAGGTGATGAGAACGGTAAGGTTACCCGTAGAGATGGAGTTAAAGTAGACTGGATCAATTATCATTATGAAGGTTTCCCTTTAATTGCCTCTTTGGCTAATCTAACTGCCCTTCAAACAGATATAAAGTCAACAGAAGAAGCTGCTTTAAAAGCTATGTTGCAGGGAGAGTTAACCAGTCAGGTGTCTTTGACAAATTTCGAAACCCAATTGTTCTCTGAAAAATCAGCCTTTTATTCAGGTGAAAAGTTCAGTGGAAGCATTGTGCTTGGTAAGACAGATAGATCGGCCAAACCGGTTAAAGCAGAATTGACCCTTGATGGACGTAAGATGACTGATGGGAAAGACTACAAACTGAAAGAAGGAGGAGTAGAATTATTGATAGGTGCAGGAGCCGCTGGTGATCACGAGATTGCAGGTTCATTGTTTTATATGCAAGATGGTGTTGAAACAGAAGTTCCGGTAAAGAACTCCTTTTCTACTATCTCCATGCCAAATGCAGCCGTAATCTCTGCCGATAAGATGAATGTGGTATACCGTGGGGTTGCTAACCCTATGACCATTTCTATCCCTGGTATTCCGGATAATAAAGTATCTGCAAGTGCATCAGGACTTAAAAGGTTGAGCGGAAGCAAATACATCATGAATCCTGGAAAAGGAAGAGTAGTAACTATCAATGCCTCTGGTGTATTGCCAGATGGGAAGCGTATTAGTACGCCAGCCACATTCAGGATCAAGGATATTCCAAGACCTGCAGGAACTGTACGAGGTGAATCTGGAAGTGCCAAGATGCCTAGTCGTAACCTGGAAATTGCTACCATTGGAGCCTTGTTGGAAGACTTTGACTTTGACCTGAATCTTGCTGTAAAAGGATTTAAGTTTAAAGTACCTGGTCAGCCTTCAGTAGTTGTAAAAGGAAACAAGTTAGACAGTAGAGCAAAGTCGGCCCTAAAAAGAGCTAAAAGAGGTGATGCTGTACAAGTATTTGATATTGAAGCCTATATTACAAATAACAAGACCTATAAGCTTAAGAAAGTATCTCCCATTGTTGTGGAGATCACAAACTAAGAATAGTTAGTAAAATTGAATTTTATGAATTGGAAGAATGTTTTAATTGTTGGAGCCGTTTCTTTGCTACCAATGTCCATCCTGGCTCAGGCGAATATCCTGAATGCCAAGAAACCTGATGAGATTGGGAAGAAGACTCAGAATCAGTTGGCTATGGACGATGATGTGCCCTTAGATTATGGGTATGTGGATGATAGAGATATTCTCTGGTCCAAGACCATCTGGGAAGTTATCGATCTTGATGAGCGGGTAAATTTTGCCCTTTACTATCCGACGGATACCGTCGATATAGGAGCTGATAGAAGATCGCTTTATGATGTTTTTCTTAAAAATATCAGGAACGGAAAACTGAAAGATGTCTATGTGGATTCCTATTTCACAGAAAGAAGGAAATTCGAAGACCTCAAAGCAACCCTCACAAGGGTAGATACTACAGATCTGGGATACGAACAGATAAATGCCGGGGAAGCGCTTTCTCCCGAATATGTTAACAGGAGAGAGATCACTGCGGCAGATATTGAAGAGTATCGTATAAAAGGTATTTGGTATTTTGACAAGCGCCAGGGAGAATTGAAGTATCGCCTCCTGGGGATTGCACCAGTAGCTCCGGATGTAAACTTTGTGGATGACGAATCCATGAATCCTGCCGATAATAAGGTAGCGTTGTTCTGGGTATGGTTTCCAAGTGCAAGGAAGATCCTGCATGACGCCAAGGTGTTTAACCAGCGAAATTCTGCTCAACCTATTACATATGATATGTTGTTGAATGCAAGAAGGTTTAACGCGGTCATCTACAGGGAGGACAACGTTCACGGAGACCGTTCTATAGATGATTATGTAGCCGATAATGCTTTGTTTCAGTTACTGGAGTCTAATCGTATCAAAGAAGCGATCAGAGCGGCGTTTTTTATTTTTGTGCCATGATAGATTACCTTGTGGTAGGCCTCGGTTTGGCCGGTATTTCCTTTTGTGAGACCCTTGAACAAGAAGGGAGATCTTTCCGGGTGATCAATGATGATTCCCAACAAGCCTCCATTGTGGCAGGTGGGTTGTACAACCCGGTCATTCTGAAACGATTTACGCTTGCCTGGAAGGCCCACGAACAATTAAAATTGGTGGGGCCCTTTTATTCAAAACTAGAAGAGAAACTTGGGGTTACCCTGGATCATAGACTTCGCGTCTTGAGAAGATTTGCCAGTATTGAAGAACAAAACGGATGGTTCGAAGCTTCAGATAAGGCCGCATTGAATGCATTGATGTCAACAACACTAATTGCCAATACAAATAATAACATTCACGCTCCTTTGGGATATGGTGAGGTCCTGAGAACCGGACGTATTGATACTCGCTTGTTATATTCTACCTATGGGAAGTATCTGGAGGAGAAAAACCTTCTGCTCAGGGAATCTTTTAAATACGATCTGCTGGAGATAAAAGATAATGAAGTAGTGTACAAAGACATTCGAGCAAGACAGCTCGTATTTGCTACCGGTTTTGGACTTCAAGAGAATCCTTATTTCAATTACCTTCCTTTAAATGGCACCAAAGGAGAATTGCTAACCGTTAAAGCTCCAGCGCTGAAAGAAACCAATGTTATTAAATCTTCAGTGTTTATTATTCCCCTTGGAGAAGATACCTACCGCATAGGGGCCACCTATAAATGGCAGGATAAGACCAACGAGCCTACTGCAGAGGCGAAGGAAGAACTGGAAACAAAGTTAAAGACCTTCCTCAGATGTGAATATGAGGTGATACGCCATGTGGCAGGAATTCGACCTACAGTGGCAGACAGAAGACCCCTGGTAGGACAGCATCCTGTTCATAATTCTCTTTTTGTACTGAATGGATTTGGATCCAGGGGGGTCATGATAGCGCCATACGCATCTAAGGCCTTGTATAATTTAATTGAAAATGACAAGGCATTGAACCCTGAAATGGATATATCCAGGTTTAGAAAGCGATATGGAAAGGATTAGCGCTTTGCTACATTAGGATCATAACTCATAAAGATATTGATCCAAATATTTCTGGATAAACGTATAATAACAGGTAAAAATACCACCATAGTGATCACAATACTTATAAAAGTGACACTTATACTAGCGTTGAACAACAAAAAGGAAATGATAAAAGCGGCCACCGCAAAGGCAATCCCTACTGCATAGCTCACATACATGGCCCCATAAAAGAAAGACGGTTCTATCTTGTACTTGGTATTACAATGAGAACAACGTTCCTTCATCTCAAAAAGTGAGCCCATCCTATAGGGATTTTGATAGGCATACATGCTCTCCAAATGGCATTTAGGACAACTTCCTGTTAAAATGCTGTAGAGTTTGTTTCCTTTTTTTAACATTTGCACAAATTTTGGGCAAATATACTTTTTTGCTTTATCCTTCAATGTAACCACGGATACAATAATGCTGAATGTTCACAATCTTTCCGTTTCTTTCTCCGGCGAATATTTATTTGAGGAGATCTCCTTTCGTCTTAATCCTGGTGATAGGGTGGGACTCATTGGAAAAAATGGTGCGGGGAAATCTACCTTGTTAAAATTGTTGTCAAAGGAGGCAGCACCCGATTCGGGGACCATTGCTTCTGATAAGGAGATCAGTATTGGCTTTCTGAGGCAGGATATTGATTTTGATGAGGGACATACGGTCTTGGAAGAGGCATATAAGGCCTTTGAAGAATTGCAGGTCATGGAGGGTAAACTGGCTCATATTAACGAACAGCTTGCGGAAAGAACAGATTACGAGAGCGATGGCTATCATCAATTGATGGTAGACCTTAATGATTATACCCATCAATATGAGATCCATGGCGGATACAACTATCAGGGAGATACAGAAAAGATCTTACTGGGCTTAGGATTCAAGCGGGAAGATTTTGATAAAAAGACAGATATTTTTTCCGGGGGTTGGCGTATGCGTATCGAATTGGCCAAATTATTACTTCAGAAGAATGATGTACTGCTGCTGGATGAGCCTACGAACCACCTCGATATTGAGTCCATTTTATGGCTAGAACAATTCTTAACAGGTTTTACTGGGGCTATAGTGATCGTTTCACATGATAAGATGTTTCTGGACAATGTAACCAACAGAACCATTGAGATCTCCCTTGGTAGGATATATGACTATAACAAGCCTTATTCACAGTTTCTGATACTTCGACAAGAGATCAAGGGACAACAAATGAATGCCCTTAAGAATCAGGAACGGGAGATTCAGCAGGCCGAAAGACTTATTGAAAAATTTAGGGCAAAAGCCTCCAAGGCATCCATGGCCCAATCGCTGATAAAGAAGTTAGATAGAATGGATCGCATTGAAGTAGATCAATCCGATCACAGTGTGCTAAAGGTAAAATTCCCTGTTTCTGTGGTGCCTGGCAAGATAGTGGCGGAAATAGACAATTTATCTAAAAATTACGGTTCCAAGGAAGTATTGAAGGACATAGACCTTTTGCTGGAACGCGATAGCAAGACTGCCTTTGTTGGCCAGAATGGACAGGGAAAAACAACCCTGGCAAAGATACTGGTAGGGGAAATTCCCTATGATGGTCATGTAAAATTAGGCCACAATGTTCAGATCGGATATTTTGCACAAAATCAGGCAGAATACTTAGATGGGAATAAAACGGTCCTGGATACTATGATCGATTCGGCCAATGAAAAGAACCGAAGTAAGGTAAGGGATATTCTAGGTTCCTTTCTCTTTAGCGGGGAAGATGTAGACAAGTATGTAAAAGTACTGTCCGGGGGTGAACGCAACAGATTGGCATTGGCTAAAATGTTACTGCAGCCCTTTAATGTGCTGGTAATGGACGAACCTACCAATCATTTGGATATCGCTTCCAAGAATGTGTTAAAGCAGGCCCTCATTAACTTTGAAGGAACCTTAATTGTGGTTTCGCATGACAGGGATTTTCTACAAGGCCTTACCAATAAGGTTTATGAGTTTAAAGACAAGAAGATCAAAGAGTATTTAGGGGATATCAATTACTTTCTGGAAGAGCGCAAGGCGGAAGATTTTAGAGCTATTGAAAAGAAATCGGTCAAAGCAGCACAGAAAAAGCAATCTGCTCAAGCTGAAAAACCCTATCATGATCAGAAAAAGTTAAAAGGCCTAAAAAATAAGCTCAGTAATTTGGAAAGTGAGATAGGGGTCCTGGAAAAAGAGATATCAGACATTGATCATGAATTGCTGATGAACTACGATCAAACCATAGCAATACCTAATTTTTTTGACGGCTATCAAAAAAAGAAAAAACGATTGGAATCGTTGATGAAACAGTGGGAAGACCTTACTATAAAGCTTGAAAATTAGGGCGTTGATAAATTTTTTGTAATCCAACTATTTTGTTCACCACAAATTATTATAGTTTCACAACAAATATGAACCGTTCATCGGAAAAAATGACATCCAATCCCTACATTACGGTATATTTGTAAGGTAATTCTTAGCTATCTTATAAGATTTAGTTTAAAAGATTCTCTTTGCGCTCAAATTTTGACACTATGAAAAATACGCTGATCCTTTTCATTGTTTTGCTCAGCTCTTCGTTTTTTGTTTCTGCCAAGGTAAGTAAGGCTGAAACGAAGGCACTCATTGATTTTTATGAGAGCACGAACGGTACGGAGTGGGTCAGAGGTTGGGATCTAGATGCCCCGGTTACACAATGGTATGGGGTAAAGGTTGAGAATGACCATGTAGTAGAGATCAATCTTTTCAGAAACAATTTAAAAGGTGTCCTGCCGGCTAGTTTTGGAAAATTAGTTCATCTTAGAGTGCTTAATCTGGCTTTTAATGGTTTAACGGGAGAACTTCCTGAGACTATTGCCAATTTGGAAAACCTGGAAGTACTTAAGATTGAGATGAACAGATTCAAAGGTGCTTTACCGGCGTCCTTTGGTGAACTCTCTAACCTAAAAGAACTCACGGCCTTTAATAATTTCTTTTCGGGGAGTATACCTGAAAGTATGGGTCAGCTTACAAAATTAAAAGTATTAAACCTTTCCAGTAATAATTTAAAAGGTGCTATTCCAGAAGCATTGGGAAAACTAAGCGAGCTCGAAAGTCTTGGACTTTTTGAAAATACGCTCCAAGGCTCTATCCCTAGAGAATTTGGCAAATTAGTTCAGTTAAAGGAACTGATCTTAGCCAACAACCAGTTAGATGGGGAGATCCCTGCAGAATTTAGCCAATTGGCCAGTCTGGAGATCCTGCAGATCCAAAACAACAAATTTAATTCTCTAAAGAACCTGGAGACTATGAATACAAGACAATTCCTGGTTTTCGACTATGACAAAGGAGATCTTAAACTAAACTTCAAGGAGATCGACTTTAAGAAAACACGGGTTGCGGAAACAAAATTTGACGATGATCCAGATCAGGATTAGTCAGTTTTTAAGTTGGTTAGCTATAAAAAAAGGGATGTGAAAACATCCCTTTTTTTGTTTTATGGTAAATACAAAAAGTTAAACGAAAATTAAGATTTATTTAACTATAGTTGCAGGTGCAACTAATTGATATTTACCTAATTTTGCCCGATGCAAGAATTAAAATTGGACATAGATCTGGAAAACTCTCTGGGGCCATGGATTGGAAAGACCGCGAAAATAGTAGATTACTATTTTCATGAAGCGTTCCAGCAGCATGGATTGGATGTTAGCAAAGAACAAATGATAGTTCTAAAGAAACTTCTTAATGAGGATGGACTTAATCAGAATGAATTGGCACAACTAACATGGCGAGATAAATCATCCTTAGCCAGGTTATTAGCCAAGATGGAACGCAAAGGATATATAATCAGGAGACAGCACGAATTAGACAAACGGGTAAACCTCGTTTATCTGACCGAAAGCGGTAGGGAGATATTCCGAAATACCCGGCCTATCATACAAAAAGCAATAAATATCATGGAAAAGGATATAAGTAAATCAGAGATTCAACGAATGATCGAAATTCTGAAAAGGATACAAGACAATTTTACGTCAGAAATAGCATCACAATAAGAACCCAAACAATGAGAAAAATAGTTTTATCAATAGCAGGGGTCCTAATAATTATATTGGGAATCTTTTTATCGAAACAGATAGTTGATAGTAAAACCCGCACAAAACCAAGGGTGGAAAAAGTGGTTAAGACCGTTTTTACCCAAACAGTTACCAACGGAACAGTAGCTATCATTGTGCCGGCCAATGGCAATCTTACTGCCAAACGCAGGGTAGAGCTTTTTGCTGAGGTTCAGGGAGTATTCAAAAAAGGGAATAAACTCTTTAAAGCAGGACAGCCATACAGCGCTGGAGAAACTATTATTCGGATAGATGCCTCTGAGTATTATGCGAGTGTACAGTCTGCGAAGAGTAATTTATACAATTTAATCACCTCTATTATGCCAGATCTTCGGCTAGATTATCCCGAGGTCTATCCAAAATGGCAGGCGTACCTCTCCAACTTTGATATGGACAGAACAACTCCTGCCCTTCCGGTGATGACAACGGAAAACGAGAAGTACTTTATATCTGGCCGTGGTATTCAAACCAACTATTACAACGTTAAAAATCTTGAACAACGCTTAAGTAAGTACACTATAAAAGCGCCCTTTAGCGGTATACTAACAGAGGCATTAGTGACAGAAGGTTCCCTGGTAAGGTCTGGTCAAAAACTCGGAGAATTTATTAATACAGATGTGTATGAATTAGAAGTTGCCGTAAGCAAAACCTTCAGTGATCTTTTAAAAATAGGGGAAGTTGTAAACCTGGTGACGCTAGATCGCAACAAAACTTATAAGGGGAAGGTTACGAGGATAAATGGTAGTGTAGATCAGGCAACTCAAACCATAAAGGCATTTATTGAAGTAAGCGATAGGGACCTAAAAGAAGGAATGTATCTGGAGGCAAATTTAAATGCCAAACAAGAGACCAATGCTATTGAAATAGACAGAAACTTGCTTATGGAAAATGATAAAATATTTGTTGTCCGCGATACGATCTTAGATCTGATCGATGTAAAACCCGTGTATTTTTCAAACAAGAAGGTAGTTTTAAAAGAAGTGCCAGATGGCATAACAATCATAACTAAACCAGTAGTTGGCGCATACGCCGGGATGTTGGTTAAAGTATATCAGGGAGAGACCGCTCAAAATATTGAACAATGAGAAATATCATCGCTTATTTCATAAAATATCATGTGGCGGTCAATGTTGTGATCATTGCCTTTTTTATATTTGGAATTGTGGGAGCATTATCCTTAAAATCTTCCTTCTTTCCACTGACCGATTCAAAGAACATCTCCATAAACATAACCTATCCCGGGGCTTCACCGCAAGAGATCGAAGAAGGGATAGTTTTAAAGATCGAAGATAATTTAAAAGGGCTCGAAGGGGTAGATAGAGTAACCTCTACCTCCAGGGAGAACAGCGGTAGTATCAATGTAGAAATAGAAAAAGGTAGGGATGTAGACTTTATGCTCTTGCAGGTTAAGAATGCCGTAGACCGGGTGCCAACGTTCCCAACCGGCATGGAACCCTTAATAGTATCAAAATTAGAAGTAGTAAGGCAGACCATTAGCTTTGCAATTAGTGGGGATAACATTCCTTTGGCAACCTTAAAACAGATAGGGCGTCAAATTGAAAACGATATAAGGTCTATTGATGGTATATCCCAAATCAATGTGTCAGGATATCCGCAGGAAGAGATAGAAATTGCGGTAAATGAAAATAGTCTTCTGGCGTATGGCATGTCCTTTACCGAAGTGGCACAAGCCGTTTCAAATGCCAACATTCTTGTTACCGGGGGAAACATCAAGACCGATGCAGAGGAGTACCTTATCAGGGCCAATAACAGGTCCTATTATGGGGTTGAACTTTCCAATTTAATCATTCGGGCCGATGCTTCAGGCCAAACAATCAGACTCAAAGACGTGGCAGTGGTTAGGGACCGTTTTTCCGAAACTCCCAACGCATCTTATTTTAATGGGAATCTCTCCGTAAGTACAACCATAACAAGCACAAATACCGAAGACCTTATTTCTTCGGCTGAAAAAGTAAGAAACTATATCGAGGAGTTTAATCAGAAATACAATAACGTTAAATTAAATGTGGTTAGCGACCTGTCCGTAACTCTAACAGAACGTACCAAATTACTGACCGAGAATGCCATAATGGGGATGGCCCTTGTCCTTATTTTCCTGTCCTTGTTTCTAAACACACGATTAGCATTCTGGGTGGCTTTTGGCTTGCCAATATCCTTTTTAGGGATGTTTATTTTTGCAGGGTATTTTGATGTGACCATCAATGTCTTATCGCTATTCGGTATGATCATCGTAATTGGTATTTTGGTAGATGACGGAATTGTGATAGCTGAGAATATTTACCAGCATTATGAAAAAGGAAAAACACCTGTACAGGCAGCAATAGACGGCACTATGGAGGTACTTCCTCCTATTGTATCGGCAATTATTACAACGGTACTGGCCTTTTCCATATTCCTGTTTCTGGACGGTAGAATTGGAGAATTCTTTGGGGAAGTATCGGTCATTGTAATACTCACGCTAGCTGTATCACTAATTGAAGCACTGATCATTTTACCTGCGCATTTGGCGCATTCTAAGGCTTTGAAACCCATAGATAACAAACCCAAGAAAGGGATCGCCAAAGTATTTTCTAAACTAAGGGTAATCAATCAATCAGGAGATCGTGCTATGGCATGGCTCCGGGACAAGATGTACAGCCCAACCTTGCGTTTTGCACTTAAGTACAAATTGCTCACATTTTCATTCTTCGTTTTTGCACTGTTATTAACCTTTGGATCTGTTGGAGGTGGAATTATTCGCACCGCTTTTTTTCCGCAAATAGCGAGTGACAGGGTGCAGGTAACTCTGCAGATGCCAAATGGGACTAATGAAAAAGTTACAGATTCTATTATTAGCGTAATTGAAGAAAAGGCCGAGATCGTAAATCAGGAATTGACGGAGCAATACCTAAAGGGGACGGATAAGATACTTTACGAAAATGTAATTAAGAATGTTGGCCCTGGTTCATCCTCAGCAACGCTTACCATTAATTTGTTGCCAGGGGAAGAACGCCCGGATGCCATACGTTCCGATATGGTTACTACGCGTCTGCGCGAATTGGTAGGCCCCGTAATAGGAGTTGAAAGCCTAATTTACGGATCAGGAGGTAATTTTGGAGGAGATCCTGTTTCCGTATCATTACTGGGGTACAATATAGATGAACTTAAAGGAGCAAAAATAGAACTAAAAAATGCACTTTTAAGTAATACAGAATTGAAGGATGTTGCAGATAATGATCCTGCAGGTATCAAAGAGATACGCTTAGAGCTTAAGGAAAATGCCTATTTACTTGGATTAGATCTAAGGACCGTAATGAATCAGGTTAGAGCCGGATTTTTCGGGACACAGGCACAACGTTTTCAACGGGGACAAGATGAGATTCGTGTTTGGGTACGTTATGATAGAGAAAACAGATCCTCCATATCCGATCTGGATGAAATGCGCATTGTTGCACCCAATGGAAGCAGGGTGCCGTTAAAAGAGATCGCAAATTATACTATTGAACGAGGCGAGGTTGCTATAAATCATTTGGACGGACAACGTGAAATTCAAATTTCGGCCGATCTAAAGGATGCACAAACTACAAGTGCAACTGATGTTATGACCGAGATACGAACTGAGATCATGCCGGAAATACAATCCAGATATCCCACTGTATCAGCCTCCTATGAAGGGCAAAACAGGGAAGCAGGAAAACTGATTGGCTCGCTTCAGTTTGTAGGGCTAACGGTACTATTACTGATCTATGTAACTATTGCCTTTACCTTCAGGAGCTTTAGTCAGCCTCTGATGTTACTGCTCCTTATTCCCTTTAGTTTAACAGCAGTAGCTTGGGGTCATTACATACATAATTTTCCCATGAATATATTATCCATGCTGGGGATCATTGCACTAATTGGGATCATGGTTAATGATGGTTTGGTCCTTATAGGGAAGTTTAATAGTAATCTGCGAAATGGGATGAATTTTGATGATGCCATATTTGAGGCTGGAAGATCGAGGTTCAGGGCTATTTTCTTAACATCCTTAACCACGGCCGCTGGTCTGGCTCCATTAATATTTGAACAAAGCAGACAGGCCCAGTTTCTAATTCCAATGGCCATTTCTATAGCCTATGGTATTGGTTTTGCTACAGTTCTTACGTTAATCATGTTACCTATTTTCTTGTCTTTTAGTAATAAGGTAAAGGTGAGTACAAAATGGTTGGCGACAGGGAATGTTATTACAAAAGAAGAGGTAGAACGAGCTATAAAGGAACAAAAAGAGGAGGTCTATTTACAAGGCCAAATAGTAACCAAAATCCTTAAAGAGCCAACCAATGGTTCTCCTGTTTCAGACCCAAAAAAAGATTTAGAAAAAGAATTGAAGGATACTAAATAATGAGGAAGTACCATACGATTTTCATGCTATTGGTATTTATAGCGATAAGTACTAGAGCACAGGAACAATTATTGTTAAAAGACGATGCCGTTTCCACGGCCCTATATAATAATTTTGGAATTAAGGTGGCCAAGAACCAGGTTGAGATTGCCGAAAACAACCAAAGCATCCTGAATACAGGCTTCTTACCTACTTTAACCGGAAGTGCCGGAGCTACCTATAACAGGGACGATGCTACTATTGAATTTCCGGGACAATTCCAGGAAAATGGAGTTCCAAGGCCCGATGTAGAGCTCGACAAGGCTGAGGCCCAACGTTATAACTCCGGCCTTTCTTTAGACTATACTTTATTCGATGGCCTGGGGCGTTTTTACAACTATAAAAGCCTAAAAGAACAATACCAACTTTCAGAATTGCAGGCCCGGGAAACTATTGAAAATACCGTACTTCAATTGCTGAGTATATATTTTGAAGTGGCCCGACTATCAGAGAACGTCAACGTACTTAAACAGGCACTGGAAATTTCCAAAGACCGTATAACCCGGGCAGAATACGCCTTTGAATATGGTCAGAATACCAAACTGAATATTTTAAATGCGCAGGTAGATGTGACCAATGACAGTATCAATCTATTAAATGCCCATCAACAATTGTCTAATACCAAACGTGATTTAAATGTGGTTTTAAATCAAAATCTGAATGATACTTTTAAGGTAGATACCGTAGTTGTTTTTATCCCCAGATTACAACTAGATGACTATATTTCGCTGGCAAAAGATAATAATGTAGCATTGCTGCAAACCAAAAAGAACCTCCTGATCAACGAGTATGATATCAAGATAAGTAGGTCTGGTTATCTGCCTACTATAGGTCTTAATGGTACCTATGGCTGGAATTTAAATCAAAGTGCCGCTTCTGCCTTTTTCCCTGGAACCAATAACGAGACGTACAACTTTAGCCTTGGCGCGAGATTAACATGGAATTTGTTCGATGGCGGTGGTACAACTGTGCGGATCAGGAATGCGAAGATCGCATATGAGAACCAGGAATTGTTGAAAAAGCAAATAGAAATAGAAGTGGATCGCGACATCCTGAATGCGTTGGATATTTATGAAAATCGGTTAAATATTTACGCAATACAGGAACAAAATGTGATCACCAACCAGAACAATTTTGAAAGATCCAAAGAACAATTTCAATTGGGAAGGATCACCTCAATAGAATTTCGTCAGGCACAGATCAACCTGCTCAATGCACAAACCAATAAGAACTTAGCTAAATACGACGCTAAACTTGCAGAACTTCAATTACTGCAACTCACCGGACAATTATTGAACGTTGAATTATAAGGCTTCCAAATGCTTGAACATTTTTTTCAATGTCCGTATTGCTGGGAAGAGATTTCAATGCTCCTGGATACTTCCGTTTCTGGTCAAACCTATGTGGAAGACTGTGAGGTATGCTGTAACCCAATAGAAGTATCGGCCCAATTTGACGATCAGGAACTTCGAGGATTTCAGGCAGTAAGCCTGGAACAATAGATTTATCGCAATTCTTTTTCGATTGTACACTCCCTGCGAAGCTAATCCCGTATAATTTAGTATTTTGTTCCACGCATATTTTATTTGCTAGAAATGGATACTAAACAAAAAAAGGCAACTGCTTATTGGAAAGAAAATCTACGCTACTTAATAATCTTGCTAAGTATATGGTTTCTGGTCTCCTTTGGTGCAGGGATTCTTTTTAAGGATGCCCTGAATACGATCAGAATTGGCGGCTTTGGGCTCGGTTTCTGGTTTGCGCAGCAAGGCGCAATTTATGTCTTTGTGATCCTGATTTTTGTCTATGTTCGACTAATGAATAAACTCGATAAGAAATTTGGGTATGATGAGTAGTCATTACAAAAAACCAACCGCTTAAACTATGGATGTACAAAGTTGGACCCTACTCCTGGTCATTATTTCATTTTCCATCTATATAGGCATTGCTATTTGGTCCAGGGCGAGTTCAACAAGCGATTTTTACATCGCTGGGGGTCATGTACCCGCATTGGCTAACGGATTGGCTACGGCAGCAGATTGGATGTCTGCGGCCTCCTTTTTGGGCATGGCAGGCCTTCTGTCCTTTACGGGCTACGATGGTTCTGTATATCTTATGGGTTGGACCGGAGGCTATGTTCTACTGGCCCTCCTTTTAGCCCCATATCTTCGAAAGTTTGGGAAGTTTACTGTGCCCGACTTTATTGGGGATCGATATTATTCCAATATAACCAGGACGGTAGCAGTGGTTTGTGCCTTGCTGGTATCCTTTACCTATGTGGCAGGACAAATGCGCGGGGTAGGACTGGTCTTTTCTCGTTTTTTAGAAGTGCCAATTAATACCGGTGTTATGATCGGGATGATCATTGTGCTCTTTTACGCTGTTTTGGGTGGGATGAAAGGTATTACCTATACCCAGGTGGCCCAATATTGTGTCTTGATCTTTGCCTTTATGGTCCCGGCTATTTTTATATCTATCCAAATTACAGGCAACCCTATTCCACAATTGGGTATTGGGGCAGAGGTATTGGGCGAGAATATCTCCTTATTAGATAAGTTAGATGGGCTTTCCACAGACCTGGGATTTACGGCCTATACAAATGGCTCCAAGGCCATGATCGATGTCTTTTGTATCACGGCAGCTTTGATGGTAGGAACAGCCGGTTTACCGCATGTAATTGTGCGTTTTTTTACGGTTCCTAATGTACGCGATGCCAGAAAGTCGGCCGGTTATGCCTTACTCTTTATTGCCATTTTATATACTACGGCACCCGCAGTTGCTGTTTTTGCAAGAACAAACCTCCTGGAGACCGTTAGTGATCAACCTTATGAAAATATGCCCCCTTGGTTCCAAAAATGGGAAACAACCGGACTAATAGTTTTCAATGATAAGAATAATGATGGTCTAATTCAGTATGTAGGTGATGCTGACAAAAATGAATTAACCGTGGATCCGGATATTACCGTATTGGCCAATCCGGAGATCGCTGATCTTCCAAATTGGGTAATAGCATTGGTAGCCGCCGGTGGACTGGCGGCAGCATTATCAACAGCCGCTGGCCTTTTATTGGTGATCTCCACTTCTATATCACACGATCTGATCAAAAAGCAATGGAAGCCAAACATTACGGATAAAGCTGAACTTGTTTATGCCAGATTATCGGCTGTGGTTGCCGTTTGTATTGCCGGGTATTTTGGCATTAATCCCCCCGACTTTGTAGCAGCTACTGTGGCATTGGCCTTTGGGTTGGCTGCGGCTTCCTTTTTTCCCGCCATTATTTTGGGAATTTTCTATAAGAAGATGAATAAGGAAGGGGCTACCGCAGGTATGGTGGCGGGTATTCTGGTAATGCTCTTTTACATGTTGAAATTTAAGTTCGATATGTTTGGAGGCGGAGGTCCGGAAGATTGGTGGTTTGGAATTTCTCCCGAAGGTTTTGGAACCATAGCAATGTTGCTTAATTTTATAGTATCCCTTGTTATTTCAACATATACAAAAGACCCACCGGAGGAAGTGCAACAAATAGTAGAAACCATTAGGCTACCGAAGGGTGCCGGCAGGGCCAGGTCACATTAAATAAAGTACGATGAGTAATTACTATATCAAAAATTTAGAAGAATATTTTCAGATCTATCGAAAGTCGGTACGCGAACCAGAAAATTTCTGGGAAGAGATAGCAGAAGAACATTTCGTTTGGAGAAAACGATGGACCAATGTGATGCGATGGGATTTTTCCAAACCGGAAGTAGCATGGTTTGAAAACGCGAAATTAAATATTACAGAAAATTGTATTGACAGGCATCTCCATATTAGGGGCGATAAAACAGCCATCCTTTTTGAACCTAATGATCCCGCGGAAAAAGCACAACATATTAGCTATAACCAGCTTCATGAAAGGGTCTGTAAAATGGCCAATGTACTCAAAGAGAAGGGTGTAGAAAAAGGGGATAGGGTTTGTATCTACTTACCTATGATCCCGGAACTGGCAATTTCGGTGCTAGCTTGTGCCCGGATTGGCGCAATACATTCTGTTGTGTTTGCCGGATTTTCTTCTCTGGCCCTTGCCACCAGAATTAATGACTGCGATTGTAAAATGGTGATTACATCAGATGGTTCATACAGAGGCACCAAGACCATTGACCTAAAAGGAATTGTAGATCAAAGCCTGGAGACTTGTCCCGGGATAAAATCCGTTTTAGTAGTGAAGAGAACCGGCGCTTCCATTGTAATGGAAAAAGGTAGAGACCAATGGCTACAACCCTTATTAGATAAGGCCAGTTCGAAAAATAAGGCTGAGATAATGGATGCTGAAGACCCCTTGTTTATCCTGTATACGTCAGGATCTACAGGTAAGCCGAAGGGTATGGTACACAGTAGCGCCGGTTATATGGTATTTACAGCTTATACCTTCAAAAATATTTTCAATTATCAGGAAGATGACGTGTATTGGTGCACCGCAGATATCGGTTGGATTACGGGTCATTCATACATCGTTTACGGCCCTCTTGCCAATGGTGCAACCACGGTAATGTTCGAAGGTATACCAACATACCCAGATCATGGTCGCTTTTGGGAGGTAGTAGAAAAACACAAAGTAACCCAGTTCTATACGGCCCCAACCGCCATTAGGGCCCTGGCAAAGGAAAATCTCAGCTTTGTAGATAAATACGATCTTTCCTCACTGAAGGTATTGGGGACAGTAGGTGAACCCATTAATGAAGAAGCCTGGCATTGGTATAATAATAATATTGGAAAGAATAAAAGCCCCATTGTAGACACCTGGTGGCAAACCGAAACCGGAGGGATCATGATATCACCTATTCCTTTTGTAACACCCACAACACCAACCTTTGCCACCCTTCCTTTTATAGGTGTGCAGCTTGCTTTAATGGATGAACGCGGACAAGAATTGATGGGGAAGCAGGTAGAAGGCAGGTTGTGCATAAAATACCCCTGGCCTTCAATGGCGCGCACTATTTGGGGCGACCATAAACGATATTACGACACTTACTTCTCTGCTTTTGAAAACATGTATTTTACAGGAGATGGTGCAAAAAGAGATGCTGTAGGCTATTACAGAATAACGGGTAGAGTAGATGATGTGATCATTGTTTCGGGTCATAACCTGGGAACGGCCCCAATAGAGGATGCTATCAACGAACATCCTGCTGTAGCGGAATCGGCCATTGTTGGATTCCCCCATGACGTCAAAGGGAACGCTTTATACGGTTTTGTGATATTAAAAGAAATAGGGGAGTCTAGAAAACCGGAAAATCTTCGAAAGGAGATCAATCAGCAAATTACAGAACATATTGGTCCAATTGCCAAACTCGATAAGATACAGTTTGTGCCAGGACTTCCAAAAACCCGCAGTGGGAAGATCATGCGGCGCATTCTTAGAAAAATCGCCTCCAAGGAAACGGACAATCTTGGGGATATCAGTACACTTCTCAATCCGGAGGTAGTTAAGGCAATTATCAAAGATGCCTTATAGATCAAACGATAGCATACAATAAAAAGCCGCCAAAAATAAAGGAAAGTGGGGCAATGGCTCTTATTCGCGCAGGGGTAAGGATATCAGCACATTTAAGGGCATATGCATGATGGTATTTTCTGGGAAGTAACATTAGAAAAACGGAGGTTCCCATCATAAACCAACCCAGTAGGGCAAAGAATTGAGGAAATTTTGAAACTGTTGCACAGAGTATCAATCCGGCGGCCGGGATCATTCGGAGTATCAGCTCTCCGTAATTGATCAAAGGAGTACTTCCTGCTTTTTTTATAATTTCACGGGCCTTCTGAGGATTTAGCAACATTAAAAAGCCTGCGCCAATAATAAAAACAGCAAAGGCTATGACTATATATTTGGCGACCACCATAATAGAATTTAATCTTTGGAATTGTAGTAATCCTGCAGCACAAAGAAAGCTTTCTTCTTTTTCCCTTCTTCAGAGATCAGTCCTTTGCGATTCCAGCCATCTTGTATTTCCGGCAGCATCCTTCTGGGGGATCTGAAATCTACCAGGATCCAGGGAGACATTCCGCGAAGTTGCTTAATAGAACTCAGCATTTTCAATGTCTCCTGATAGAGATATTCCTGGTATTCCTCTGTCCAACGGGTATATTTATCCCCGTGTAGCCCCTGTTTTGCCCCACCACCAAATTCAGAGATTAGGACAGGTTTATTCTGTTCAATTACCCAGCTGATATTTTGTGCCTTTTCGGGGAGCCCATCGTACCAACCTATATATTGGTTAAAACTCAGGACGTCTACTACCTCTGCAAAATCATCATGTATGGTGCGTACGTTGGGATCACCCTGGTAGGCACTTTGTTCCAGGGCAGCACTAATAAGTCTTGTTGGGTCTAAGGATCTTGCCAGCTCAGCCAGATTACTCAGAAATAAATTCCTGGACTCACTGGTGGGAGTTTCATTAGCCATGGACCAAATGATGACGGAGGCTCTGTTCTTGTCCCTGGCAATGAGTTCTGTAAGCTGGTTGGCGGCATTTTGATAGGTATCCGGATTATCCCAGGAAATGGTCCAATAAACAGGGTTCTCTTTCCAGACCAGTATCCCCATTTCATCAGCCAATCTCACCATATGTTCATTGTGAGGGTAATGAGCCAGTCTTACAAAATTACAGCCTAATTCCTTGGCCCAACTAAGTAATTGACGGGCATCTTCTACAGAGTTTCCCCGGCCTCCCCTAATCGGACTTTCCTCATGAATGGAGATCCCTTTTAGAAAGACCGGCTCTCCGTTGAGCAGTATATCATCGTCCTTAGTACTTATGGTGCGAAAACCGATCTGATCTGTTAGCGTATCCTCCCTGGATGAGAACCTTAGCTGGTAAAGTTTAGGATCCTTGAGTGACCAATAAACAATTTTGTCTGATGTAAGAGTGATGTTTGCCTTGCCAGTTTTATTCGTTATAAATGTAGTATCGATAGATAATTCGGGGATACGCAAACGAATAGGATGTTCTCCGGATACGGCGCCATCGAGTTGTACAAAACCATTGATCTCCTTTGGGTTCTCAGTAGCCAAGTGCAGGAAATAATCCTTGATAAAAGTAGCTCCTGTTTCAATGAGTTTCACATCGCGCGTAAGGCCACCATAATTCCACCAGTCTGTATTTAGGGTAGGGACACCCTCCTTAATCCTTTTATTATCTACTTTAACAACCAGAAAATTGTCCTGGTCTTTTAATAGATGGGTTACCTCATAGTTAAAAGGCGTAAAGCCACCTACATGTCTGCCAAGTTTGGTGCCATTAAAGTACACGTCTGTCTGGTAGTTCGAAGCTTCAAAATAGACAAAAACCCGGTTGGTCGCATCAGTTTTACGGTAATCGAAAGATTTTTTATACCAAACAGTGCCTTCGTAATAGAATAGTTTTTCTTTCTGCGTATTCCAGTCTCCCGGCACTAAAATACTATCGCTCAGATCAAAATCATATTCTACCAGTTCCGATTTATTGGAAGGTTTCGAATTGGTAAAAAAAGCATTCTTTCCGGGATCCTTTTGATCTTCAAAGGCCTCTAACCTGTAATTATAGAAGCCATTTTCGTATGGGTCTACAATATACTTCCAATTCCCATTTAATGAATGTGTTGTTCTATGGTATGCATTTATAAGCAAGGGTTCCTGGGCAGCTCCTACTCCGATAAAAAGAATCATAACCAGAAAAAAAAGAGGCTTTAATTTCATAGTAATAGGTTCGTTAAACTGTTAATTCTCATCTGACAGGGGTATGAGTCGCGCACTTAGATCTGGCTTCTCCATGGTAGTATCTAAAGGGAACATAGGTCTTTTAATGTTTTTGTAAGGGAGGCGTTCCAAATCCTGATCTACTCCGCCGGGGGTGAGGGCCATGATCCAGTCAGCTCGTATATCATATAGCTCGGGTACCAAATACCCGATCTTTACTACCAAAATATCTGCTACTTCCGGGTTCAAGCCCAAATCAGTAAAGTCACTTAGATGATGGTAGGGTTTCCTTTTTTTAGTAACGATCACTGAAACACTTCCTATGTTCACTACTACTTCGGTTTCTGCATCCTTATCTCCATGTTTGATGGCAGTTATGGTGCCTGAAAGTTCTAAAGCAGGGGCATATCGGTTATCTACGGCCGCTCCTGCATAGCTGGTTACGGTTCCTCCAATACCGGTTTTAACAGCTTCTTCTACAAATTCAGGACCCGGGATAGAGGCGTATATTAGTGAGGGTCCTTTTTTGGTTTTAAATTCGGGCCTCGCAAGAATTTCGCGCAACGTCCAGGTAACATCACCGGCACCACCTGCCGTAGGATTATCGCCCATATCGCTTATGATATATGGGTGTACCTTGCTAACTATGGCTTTATCCAGGCTTTCCTTTAGTGTTGCCGTAGGAGCCACAAATTCAAATTCATTTCGTACTTCCCAAAAACTGTTGGCCAGTTTTTCTGCTGCCGCCACCACCTTTTTATTATTATCACCGGTTACCATCACTACAGCATGATTTCTGGGCTCATCGGCCCAGGCATAACCTATCCATATGGCAGCATCTACTATACCTTCTTGTTTTGTTAGGGGGTCTATCTGGGCATAGAGGCTTTTCCCTGGTTCTATTCGGGTACTTGTTTTTTCTCCGGGTAATAATATGGGGACAGGTATCCAGGCCTTATAGGCAGGTTTCCCCTTGCCACTTTCCAGCCGCGATATAAGGTTTTCTACTGCTCTTTTTTTCGATTCAATTGCGTCTTCATGGGGTGCCATCCGATAGCAAGTGATCAGGTCTGAATGATGGGCCAGCTGCTCAGAAACATTACCGTGAAGATCCATGGATGTGGAAATAAGTGTTTCGGTTCCCACTACCGACCGTATCCGGGAAATAAAATCGCCTTCCGGATCATCCAAACCTACGACACTCATGGCACCATGGATATCCAAAAAGAGTCCGTCAAGAGGGAGAGTTTTTGATAGCATGTTAAGTGTTTTACCTAGCAGGGATTCGTAAGCTTCCCGGGTTACTGTTCCCCCTGGGAGGGCATGACCTTTTAAAGTTGGGAGCCATTTTGCTCGTTTTCGCAAGAGCGAATCCGGTGCAAGGAAAGGGTAATAGGAAAAAACGGCCTCTCTTGTTTTAGCATGAAAAGCATCCTCATGGGTTAGGGCAGGGGAAAATGTACTCGATTCTATCGCGACACCAGCAATTGCAATTCTGGGAAGTTGGTAATATTGATCTTTGGTAGGCGAATCTACGTCAGTTCCTGCCTGGCTTTGAACTTGCCAAGAGAAGACCAAAAATAAGCCAATAAACACTAATTTTATTCTTGATATAGAAGCTTTTGTTATTTTATAGATCATTTTACAACGCTGATTAGGGTGTTCCTTTATCTTTTAAAAAGGCATAGGTAAACCCGTTTTGCACTGCAAAAGCAACAGCTAATAATCCAATAATTATTTCTGATTTCTCATGATTCCCCACTAAAGAGGAGGTGATCAGGATGACTGCCCCCCAAATGAGGGCATTGAGAATTAGGACCTTTTTCATAGGGATAGTAGTTAGTTGGGTTTCAGGTATTGGTAAAAGAAGTACTTCGCTTTCTTTAATTTTAAAGGTAAGCAAAAAGTGTTAGAAGTAAAGAGAGTGGTCTAGTCAAGATTTTTTTTCAAGTAAGCTGTATATAACACTATCCAGGAATTTACCATTGAACAAATAGTGTTCTTTAAAATGTCCTTCTTTTACAAATCCAGTTTCAATCAAAAGTCGTTCAGACCTTTTATTATTTGGATTGATGTTGGCTTCCAGCCTGTGTAGTTTCAGGGTTTTAAAAGCAAAAGGCAGCATAATTTTAAAGGTTTCTTTCATATAGCCCTTACCCCAGTATTCAGGGTGCAGTGCATACCCAATTTCTGCCCGGCTGTGTTTATGATTTACATTCCAAAGAAGGAAATACCCCATAAATAAATGATGTTGTACATCTGTAATGGCCCAACTAATCCCTTGTTGTGATTGAAACATAGTGTGATTCTCATGGATCATCTTTTCTGAGGCCAGCAGATTTTCCAAAGGATTTGTGTCCATGAAGTTTAAAACATCCTTATGAGTACGCAGGGCATAAAAAGGGGCGACATCCGAATCTTTAAACTCCCTGAAAATCAGTCGTTCACTTTTTAATAGAGGAAATTGATCAAAGACGGCAACATTTATGGAATTGGGAGGCATGCTTTATATAACTCAAATTCCTATTATTTTTTCGCACCTAATTTTCCTCCTAACCATCCCATGGGAATATAGGCTGCTACCAGATCGAGGGTAGAGAACCAGGTAGGAGCGGGCAGATTGATCACATTGATGATACCTCCAATAAGGAACAGTACTCCAATGGCCATTGCAAATTTGGTTTTATGGGTAGCTGCAATTTTTGCTGCAATAAAAGCACCAACTAATGTGCCCAAAGCATGGGCGAGGAAGGGAAAGATAAAGTGTTTGGGTTCAAACAAACTCATACTTTCTTTAAGTCCTTCCATGGTGCTCACATCGGCCCCTTCCGGCAGAGCTATTACAGGACCATTGAGAGAAATAAAGAACATGTTTACGGCACTTCCAATGACGAGGCCGGCAATAACGGCCAGGATATTTCTAAGGATTGGATTCATTTTAGTTGGTTTTAGGTTATTGTTACTTTTATCTAATTCGAAAATTAGATGAAATAAGAGCTATTTAAAAGTAATGAAAATCAATGAAATACTTCTAATGTGGTCAATTGCTTGCGACAGAATATAAGGAGGATTGATTTTATTGATCTTGTAGAAAATATTTCTTTATGAGTACTATCTGGCCCAAATGGTAGTGGCAATGCTCTACAATACCATGTATATTTCTGTAATAAGTCCCGTATTTTTTGTCACTTACCAGTTCCCATAACCGGTATTCGGGTAATGCCGCTACCAGGTCAGCAAATTCTTCTACTTCGGCAAACACTCTTTTTTGTAGTGATTCCCAATCGGCTTGTGAATTGATGGGCGGGCAATCAAAACTAACCGCATCGTTGCCTTGTAGAGGCTTGCCATGTAGTACTTTGAGGAGCACCGTCACAAAATAATTCATATGATATACCAGTTCTGCAATGGAATGGAACGACTCTACTTTACGCGATGCCATTTCCCAACTTATCCCGTTTAGGGTATCCTTAAGGTTAACGGCCGTCCAGTTACCCCCAAAATAGACTTGTTTAATATGATCTGCGATAATGGCAGGTTGGGAATTATGTATGTCATTCATCTGTTAGCCTTTATTTTGTTTGGCAGCCTCCTCCAATTCTTCATCAAATTTATCATCATATTTTAAATTTTGCACCTGCCATGTTTTGTGTGGTTTGTAAAGAATAAAAGTAAGCCTGATAGGTTGTCTTTCATATTTGGCCATAAAGCTTAAAAGTTTAAGACGTTCCCCAATACTCGCCTCCGTAATTAGCTCATATCCGTGATACTGGCCTATTAAAGCAAGTAAGTTGCTGTATTGATTTTTTAGATTATCAACAGCATCCTGGTTTCGCTCCATCCAGGTATTTGTTGCGAAGGCATAATCAAAAGCCTTCATAGGATCTATGGAATACAGTTTAAAAAATTCATTGGTAATATCTTTCTCCGAGGGCTGGGCATATAAGTTGCTTGTAAGTAGCATTATGAAAAGAAAGGGTAAGAAGAGTAGTTTTTTAGTCATTTGGACAGTGTTATAATAAGGTCAAAGAAGTTGAACTTATTGATTAAAAGTAATAAAACATTCGGAATTTACGGATCAGCTCACTATGACATTAAATCAATAGATCTTAGTAAATGAAAACTTTGGTATTAGTCACATCGGCAGTATTTCTCACTATTGGCCTTCTCGAAGCATTCCTTGCCTTCTTTATATGAAAAATAGGCTAATCCAAGGGTTCCCAGACTGTCTATATATGGAAGACTGGTCAATTCATACATGCCACTGCTCACCAGAAGTATGATCGACATATAGACACAGACCATGGTGCAATTTGCATCTGCCAGGATGGGATCAGAGTTCAATTGTTTTCCCACCTTACGTTTCCAGTACACCAAAAGCAACATTACGAAAATGGAAATAATAGATATGATCACCCCAAACATGGTGGTGATGGGTTGATGCCCTGTCCAAATATTATAGAAGCTTGTAATAACAAGCGCCACCGCCAAGATATAAAAGGCAATTCCTGTTATACGCAATGCGGTTTGTTCAAAATTATCTCTATTACTAGTTGGGTATTTTTGTATACGGATGACCATATGCGCTATCCCCAGGCCGGAGATCACTTCTATAAAACTATCTGCACCAAAACCAAAGAGAGCCAGACTTTCATCCTCCAGCCCAAAATAAGTAGAAAGTAATCCTTCACCAATATTGTAAATGATCGTAAATAATGCCAGAGCAAAGGCAATCTTATAAAACCTTTTTGATTTGTTTATAGTTAGCGTGCTCTCTGCCATCTGCCTATTATTTTGAAGTAATTGGTGTAAACTATAGCTAAAGATAAATATAAGTACACCTCATTTTATAAATACTCTTATTTCTTTCTTCCTGTAACGTATAGGTAATCTCCTAAGGTGTTTTCATAGGACTTAATGATCTCATGAATTTTCCCGGATGAGATATCCTTTTTTAATGCTAATAGCCCATTCGCAACTTCTTCTTTATTAGCCAGGGAATTGAAAGAGGAAATACCATGTCTAACCTTTTTGTCGAAATAAAGTTCGGGATTGTGTTTCCCCGCATAGAGGAATAGGTCCTTCAGATCTCGTCCTACAAAATAGGGCGTAGTTTTCTCAAGTTGTATTCCTGCTTTTTTCATGGCCTTCTCAATGTTTTGTAAGAGAGGCATTTTAACTTTGGAAGCGATAAGCATTTTTGGAAAATATTGAGCCAGCCAATAGCCTTCCATTTGTTCAGGAGTGGAGGTAAATATTACTATTTGGCCATTAGGTTTTAAAATTCGGGCTAATTCTAAGAAACTATTTTCAATATTCGTCCAATGATGCAGGGTTAAGAATGCGACAACCCCATCCACACTATTTTCATCCAAACCTGTTTTTTCAGCAGTACCCATTTTCCAGACTATGTCCTGATTTCTGACTCTCGCCTGCTTTAGCATTTCTTTTGAAGGATCGATCCCGATAAAGGAATATCCCATTTTTTGGAATTCATCGGTATAATTCCCGGTTCCGCATCCTATGTCTAAATAAATACCTTCTTTTTGAGGATTTAAATGGGAAAGTAATTGTTGGAACAAATACGGATCTGCCTTTCTGGTAGCGTTATAATCTATACCTATGGTATCGTATTTGGCGATCATTTTTTTAATTAATCAATTCAAAATATTCAGATTGTTTATCGATTCTTTTTTAAGCGCCTGTGCAGCCAATGTAACAATAAACTAGTTCCAATGGCCATGGTCACAGCCAAACAATTAAAGATAATGTCTTGGGGATCAAAAAAGCGATGAGGAATTAAAAGTTGAATGCTCTCATCCAAAACACCCATAGCAATGCCCACAATTAATGAGAAAAATGCAGGCTCAAATATTTTATTCTCCAGCTTAAATCGTTCCTTAAAAGCCTTATGTAACAATATAGCCAAAACGCTGTATTCAATAAGGTGGCTTCTTTCGGGAGCACCTAAACGAAAGAAGAACATGATATATACGGCAATTATCCCGAATAGGACAGCATATTCTATGTTGCTCGGTTTTGTTAATAATCCATGGATGATAACAGCCGTAGCTACAAGGACCATCCCAAGCAGGAAAAAAATTGCCTGAACGTTTTGATCCCGTAACTCATTTGCCAGGGGTTGTCCTATAAAAAGGGTGGAAAGGATCGTAAGATATACGAGGATTGCCCAAAACCAATACCGTTTTTCCCGTAAGGATGTAAAATAGGGCATTTGCGTTCAATTTCATGAATAACTTGGTTCTCACATAAAATTACGATCTATGTGCCACCTTACAATGTACTATTTTTTGAACTTCCTACTCTATGACCACGTGTACTTTTAGCAATTCTGAAGTATCGATGAACTGATCTAAATTAGTATCTAACCATAGCGCTAAATAAAATTCTTTTAATTCGTTCAAAGGTTTCAATTCATCCTCAATCTGTAGCGAGGCAACGGTGAACTTAGAACTATCCTTTCCTGCAAGCTTGGCGCCGTGGGTTTTATTAAGTGAAGCTGCTTCGTCCTTCCCAACCGGAAGATAATTGGCATCCTCGGGCATCGCAATATATTTAAATATAAAAAAATAGGAATTGAAATCCTGGTTGATATCCGTTTCTGGCTTGGTGAATTGAAATAATTCCTCACTAAGTCCTGTACAGACATGCAACTCGTTACCCTTAAAAACAAGCGTAAAGGATTCGGGCTTTATTTTGAGTTCATAGAGATCATTGTCTAATGGGGAAAGACTAAGTTGTTCTCCCTGTAAAAAAGTGATCTCCGGACCCTGGCCATATCCGATATATACTGAAAGGAATATAAATAGCAGAAATGAAGTAACTGTTTTTTTCATGTTGTTGTTATTTTTCAAGAAGCGTTATAAGCTTCTTATTATTTAGTTTAATGGCTTTTTGAAGCGGAGTTATACCATAGATGTCTGGTCTGATTTTATTCGCCCCCCGTTCAATTAAGAGTTTTGCTATAGCTGTTTCTTCTGCAGATACTGCTAAAAATAAGGCCGATTCACCCCGGTTTCCCCGAACATTGAGCAAAGCTCCACGGTCTATGAGCAATTGCACTACCTTTTTATGCCCATGGACAGCCGCTCTCATTAGGGAGGTAGATCTAAGTTTACTATCCTGGTGATCTATTTTTGCACCATTGTTCAATAAAATTTGGACAATATTGTAGTAGCCCTTGGCTGCTGCTAAATGCAGGGCAGATATATGATCAGGATAGGAGGTGTTATTTACTTTGGCACCATGTCGTAAAAGGATTTCAACGATCTCTCTATGACCTAGTTGCGTGGCAAAGAGAAGCGGGCTCCATCCATTCTTAAAATAGGTTGTTGAATTTCCAGATTCAAAGTACTTCCTTATTTCAGCTGCTCTATTGGCAAGGATTAGCTCATGCAATGGGAAGTCCGCAAAGCTGTTTGATTTGATTTGCGTTGACTTACATCCGAACAAAGTAATCAACAGAATGATAAGTGTACCAAGTATTCTAATCTTCAAGGGTCATTGTAATTGGTTATTACTACACGATTAACGCTTGAAAGTCAGTGTTTTGTATGTATCCCGGGGATTATTTTTAAAGTGCTAGTTGCACCATAAATTATTGGGCTTCCAATTTAACACCTATTCGCATAATAGTATTCCAGTTTCTGGTGGTCATCTGCTTCCCATATAATTTCTCAAGGGCATTCATTGCTACCGGAGTTTTTACCTTGGAAAGGTCCAGAAAACTGCAAATAAATTTGTCATTTGCACGGAGAATTTTAAGGGAGTTATCCTCACTGATCCACGGCAATTGTAAGCTGGTCTTAGGTTTATATTGTAAGAAGGAAACATAGCCTCTGCTTTCCCTGCTAAGAACTTCACCCTTAAAGGGATCGTCATTTAATAACTCCAGGATGGAGTCTGCATTAATGACAATAGTTGGCACCGGAAATTGAAAAACCTTTTCTAAACGTTGTGCAATACGATTTGAAAGTTCCGTTTCTTCTGAAGATTTAACCTCAAAAATAACATTACCAGAATTTAATAGGGTGGTTACATTTTGGAATGACAGCGCTTCAAGTTCTTGCTGAAGTTCGGCCATGGGTACTTTATGATGCCCGCCCACATTGATGCCGCGAAGAAATGCAATATATGTTTTTAATTCTTTGGCTGCATTCATACGTCTTGAACAATAAAGATGGCATTCTTGTTCAGATCATAGAATCCAAATTCATGAGTACCCCAGGAAGTATTCTCACGCAATTTATCGCTGGATATGGTACCTCTGTTTACAAATTCTTCAACATAGGGGTATATATCTGAAACAAATAGTTTCATTACCGACCCTCCGGAAATTGGGTCTTCCGCAGTGCCAAGGTGGAATTGTAGATGAAATTCAAGATTTTCTCGCTGCAAACCGGCATAACATTTGTCACCAAAGCAATAGGTAAAACCTGTATATTTTTCATACCATTTTATGTCTCGTTCAATATCCAATGATGGCAAGACCGGGACAATATATAAGGCAGAGGAAGCTTGTTTCATTAGGTTATTTTTAAAGCTGATAAAAGGGTAAGGTTAATATGGATTTTCCCAGGGTATAAAACAACTTTTTAACAATATAATTTTATCATTTAATGCCTATCGGATTTAAGCATGAGCCATAGTTTTTATCGATGCGAAATCTATACTGCATAAACATACATTTGGTAACTTTGAGCATATCACCTAAAGTAAAAATACAACACATCATGGAAGAATTAAAGAAAATGAATGGTTCAGCCAGCGCTGAAGGCATGTGCCCCTTTTTAAACGGGGAATTGAAGCAAGCAGCTGGCGGCGGAACCACAAACAGAGACTGGTGGCCCAACTCACTAAATCTTAGCATCCTTCGTCAACATTCCGAACTGGTTGACCCAATGGATGAGAATTTCGACTATGCCAAAGAATTTAAGAGCCTGGATCTCAAGGCGGTAAAAAAGGACCTCACGGACTTGATGACCGATTCCCAGGATTGGTGGCCGGCAGACTATGGTCACTATGGCCCTTTCTTTATTCGGATGGCCTGGCATGCCGCAGGAACATATCGTATTGCTGACGGGCGTGGCGGTGGTGGTACCGGAGCCCAACGATTTGCTCCACTGAACAGTTGGCCAGATAATGCCAACCTGGATAAAGCCAGAGTGCTCTTATGGCCTATCAAACAGAAGTATGGAAAAAAAATATCATGGGCAGACTTGTTGATTCTGGCTGGAAATGTTGCCCATGAATCAATGGGATTACCCATGTACGGATTTGCCGGTGGCCGCAAAGATATTTGGCAACCAGAAGAGGATATTTATTGGGGTTCCGAAGCCGAATGGTTGGGTAATAAAGAGCGTTATAACGAAGAGGGAGAGCTGGAAAAACAAATGGGCGCCGCCCATATGGGACTTATCTATGTAAATCCTGAGGGACCGAATGCAAATCCGGACCCACTGGCTGCTGCACACGACATTCGTGAAACTTTTGGACGCATGGCCATGAATGACTATGAGACAGTTGCCTTGATCGCCGGGGGGCATACCTTTGGAAAAACCCATGGGGCCGCCAATGATGCGGAATTCCTGGATGCAGAGCCTGCAGGTGCTCCTATTGAAATGCAAGGCCTTGGATGGAAAAGCAGGTTCCAAACGGGAATTGGTTCAGATACTATTACCAGTGGTTTGGAAGGCGCCTGGACAGACACGCCTATCAAATGGAGCCATAAGTACCTTGAAAACCTTTTCAACTACGAATGGGAATTAACCAAAAGTCCGGCAGGAGCCTGGCAATACAAGCCCAAAGATGGAGCCGGGGCCGGGACAGTTCCTGATGCACACGATCCTACTAAGAAACACGCTCCTTTTATGTTGGTTACAGACCTTTCACTAAGGATGGATCCTGCCTATGAGAAAATATCTAAACAATTCCTTGATAATCCGGAGGAATTCAAGGAAGCTTACCAAAAAGCCTGGTTTAAACTCACCCACAGGGATATGGGACCAAAATCTCGTTTCCTGGGTCCGGAAGTACCTAAAGAAGATCTTGTTTGGCAAGATCCTGTACCTGCCGTAGATCACGAATTGATCAATGAAAAAGAGGTTGAAACCCTGAAAAATAAAATCCTGGCAACTGGCCTGTCCATTTCAGAACTGGTTGGAGCTGCCTGGGCTTCTGCCTCTACTTTCAGAGGATCGGACAACAGGGGTGGTGCCAATGGTGCCCGTGTTCGTTTAGCCCCTCAGAACCATTGGGAGGTAAACAACCCATTGCAATTGGGAAGAGTGTTAGATGCACTTACCCAGGTGCAGGAGAATTTCAACGGCGCTCAAAAAGGGAGCAAGAAAGTCTCTTTGGCAGATCTCATTGTTCTTGGTGGAAGTGTTGCAGTAGAGAAAGCAGCCAGTGATGCAGGTCATAAGATCACAGTTCCTTTTGCTCCGGGAAGAACCGATGCAACCAAGGAAATGACAGATGCAGAAGCCTTTGAAGTCCTTGAACCATTCGCAGATGGATTCAGAAATTATCTGAAAACCAAAACCTCTGTAAAAACGGAAGAATTACTGGTAGACAAAGCCCAGTTAATGACCCTAACCGCACCGGAGATGACGGTATTGGTAGGGGGAATGCGTGCCCTGAACGCCAATTATGACGGTTCTAAACACGGGGTGTTTACCAAGAAACCGGGAACACTGACAAACGACTTCTTTGTAAACCTGCTCGACATGAGGAATGAGTGGAAAGCCGTTGATGCCGATGAGGAAGTATTCGAAAGCAGGGACCGCAAAACAGGCGAAGTGAAATGGACAGGGACCAGGGTAGACCTAATCTTTGGGTCTAATTCTGAGCTACGTGCCCTGGCTGAGGTCTATGGCTGTAATGATGCCAAAGACAAGTTTGTAAAAGACTTTGTAAAGGCCTGGAATAAAGTGATGAACCTGGACAGGTTCGATCTGAAGTAAATTAGATTCAATTTGGTATTAGTAAAATACCATCGAACTATAAAAGGTGATCTCTCAAAGGGTCACCTTTTTTATGCTTAATATTAATTTCTGAGGTGACTAGATAAAACATCATTTAGACCCTACCGCAAAGATTAAGGGCATTGTGTGGTATGGGTAATAGGATCTAACAATGATGGGCGTACATTTTACGATTCTAATTGCAAATAATATCAATAGTTAGATTATTTCCGGGCTCTTTTAATTAATCTCAAAGCCCATTCGTAATGACTCGATGTTGTTGAAACCAGATAGGCGCCCAGCGAAGTAGTCCCTGTCCATTTATATCTTTTTTTTTCAAATAATTCTATATCTGAATGATGTTGAATAATTTTTTCAACGTTTCGGTGACTTTCTTTTAAAAGATTCTTTGCGTCTTTCAGCGGTATATCCTGATAATTCTTCAGGATCCATTGATTTAAGTCGGGCGTAGTCTTCCAGGTATACCCTTTTGCAGGCATCACAGGTTTCTGACCAGACATTCCTACTTTATACCATTTTAGAAACATTAGATGCCAATGATGAAGGTGCATTAGAACATCGCGAATATTTCTGTTCATGATACCAATGGGAAATTCTTTTTGTTGTTGCTCAATAGATAGTTGTTCAATAAAGCCGTTCAGGTTTTGAAAGCTTGCCTTACTCTTATTAAGTAATTCTGTTTTTGAAGCAGGTCTTGACATATGCCCGAATTTTATTTTTGTTCAAAAAGCTTTTATTGATCTCTACACTTTTTCAAAAACCAATCTGTAGTGATCCATTATCTCTTTTTCAAAACACACTCTGTTTGGACTTATCCTAAAGATAGCCACTAAGTGGCGGAATTCCCTGTCCGTGAAATATTTTGGAATAAGAGATAGGTACAACCAATATTTCTTAAGATTGAATTTCCTGAACTTCTTCCGCCATTGGGCAATGGTCTCAATATAATCTAGTCTCCCACTACTTTTAGAGATAAGTTTAAATCCCGGTTCTGCGCATTTAATTACCATTTCCGGGCCATAAGGTAGCCAGGAGCCGGGAAATTGCTTTACCATAAGCGCCATGATATAAGCCGCAGAGTCCTTTTCGGCATTTACGTCTAATTCCTCAAAAGGTATCATATTCTTGCTAAAGGTCATGGTCTGCATGTAAAATCGACCTCCAACAGGTAACAGATCGTAGAGTGTTTTAAAAAAGTCACTGTAAGTTTTCTCCTGATTGCCTGCCTGCCATTCTTCCACGGAACAGAAATGTTCCAGGCCTCCTATACAGGTTATGGCATCGAATGTGCCAAAATCTTCTGGAGTTACGTTTCTACAATCCTTAACCAGCACATTATAACCGTTCTTTTGGCAGGCATCTGCCTGCCCTTGTGAAAGGGTTAATCCAATACTGACTGCCCCTCTTTCATCAGTTATGTAGCGGGTAAATGGTGCCCAGCCACAGGCCATATCCAGGACCTTACTTCCTTTGGTAATGTGCAGGCTATCTGCAATGAATTTGTGTTTTGCTTTTTGCGCTTCTTCCAATGTCATGGAAAAATCCCCATCGTATTTTGCACCACTGTAATCTCCTGTTTCGCCCATGCTTAAGCGGAAGATCTCATCAATAGTGGTGTATGTAAAGTCTAAGTCTTTTTGTTCTGCCATTTCATTGAATTTGTTTTAGAATGCCATTTAATTTAGGTCTGGAATTCTTTCTCTTTAAAGCTAGTTGATTTATATATAGAATGGCCCCATAAAGGGGCCATAATTTATTTTGGTATTATAATTATTTTATTTCTATTCTGCAGCAATTTGCACTGCTAGTCCGTTTACATCAAAATAATCTGAGGCCTGAGCGATCTTGCCATCTGCATTGACCATTACAATACTGTAAAATTTTACGCCTGTAGATTTACCGGTTTCTGTATGAATGGCAGTCCAGGTGCCATAGACCCTAATGTTATTTGGGGAACTACTGGCTGTTCCTTCAGGGAAAACAGATCCGGACCAGTATCCGTTGACAGTTGAATCTGGCATTACGATTCCTTCGGCAAAGGAGATATTGTCAAAAGCAGCATGGTAGTCCTTTAACGCCCCTATCAGGTCTTCTTTACCCATCCATTGGTTGCCGGTGTACTGTGGTGGACTCCACTTTAAGGTATCAGCCAGGAGTCCTGAGATGGCATCGATGTTCTCATCGTGATGGGCCTGATAAAATGATTTGATCACTGCTACTTTCTCATTGAAGGAAGCGTAGTCTGGTGTCTCGGTTTGCTCCATGGGAGCCTCTTGTTTGCATGAAGTGAAAGCGAGCAAAGCTACTGCTCCAAGGCAAATTACTAGATTTTTCATTCGTTAGTTTTTAATTGGTTATTTAGTACTTAAGGTACGTAAAAAAAACTATGAAAAAGGGCTTAACATCCTAATTACAAATGAATACGTTTATTTCGGAGGCTTATTGATATACCCTCACATAGTCGATCTCCAGGGTAGCATCCGCAAAATTAGTTGGGATTTCGCCTCCCAGATTACCGCCCATGGCAATGTTTAAGAGCAGGTAATGAGGATTATCATAAGGTTTGTCCTGGGTGTTTGCCAGTTGGTAAACCAGGGTATCATCTACCTTTATTATAAGGGTATTGGCGTCCCATTCGAGGCTATAGATATGGAATTCATTGGTGGCTGTGGGAACTGCTGTTTCCCCGCCCTCGCTACTGTAGACCCCTGTATTGGTGTTGCCCCAGTGGAAGTAGGCAATAGTACTGTTCTTGTCCCATCCCGTTTGCTCCATGATGTCAATTTCCCCACATGCCGGCCATCCCACACTGCCGTACTGCTGGCCAAAGTAATTGCCTGTTTCATTGATATTGGCCCCCAGGGTCCAGATGGCAGGCCAGGTACCAGCTTGGGCCGGAAGTTTGGCACGTACTTCAACACGTCCATAGGTAAAGGCATATTTTGAATTCAATCGGGCTGAAGTATAGGATTTAGTTGTTCCCCCGGAAGTATGTTCTTCCTTGATAGCTTTAATTTTAAGAGTACCGTTGCTCACATATGAATTTTCGAGGCTGGCGGTATAGTGCTGTGCTTCCCCGTTGTACCAGCTCCCATTGTTGGGTCCAATCACCTGGTGGTGCCATTTTGAGGAATCTGGGCTGCCGTTGTATTCAAATTCATCGGCAAAGACCAGGGATGCAGTTTCTTCAGCGGAAGATTTGAAAACATTGATGGTTTGGGTTTTTGAAATAGATTCTCCGGAGGCGGAATATGCGTATACTTCAATGGAATAGGAATTAGTGCCTTCCCGGCTAAAAGTATGGTTCATAGTCCTGGAGGCTGTTTCTTGTAATTCTCCATTATCAAAACGGTAGGCATACCTCACTGCGTCCTCAGCATATGCACTTACTCTGACCTCTCCAGAACCGTCCCCGGCGGGCTGAGTATCTGAAGTGCCAACAATAGTAATGATTACAGTTAAATTAGTGGGAATGGTGTCTGTTTCAGCTTCAGTAGAACTGCACGAGAGCACAAAAATTGAGGCGAGTATGCTAAAGTAAAGCAAGTTCGATTTTTTAATGTTCTTATAAACTAGGTGTTTTGGTGATCTCATTTAGGGGGTATTTGAAACCCCAATAATACTGATTATTTTTTGAATGAAGTGATAAGAGAACATACAGGCTCGGAAACGGTCCCGATAGCAATTGGGATCGGAATGAAATTTACCCAGGAACTGGATTGCTTCCTCTCCCCTTCGTTAAAACTTCAGTGGATCGGAAGCGGCCTTAATGGTGGCTTTACAAAGAAGCTCATATTGCTGCGCAATAAGATCTTTCCTTTTGTTCGCAAATTCGAAGTTTACTTCAATTGCTTCCAAAAGAAAAGCCCCTTGATTTTTCAAGGAGCTTCTTTGTAGCGGGGACTGGACTCGAACCAGCGACCTTCGGGTTATGAGCCCGACGAGCTACCTGCTGCTCTACCCCGCGATATGGACGGCAAAGATACAACGGTTTTTTAGCATTATCAAGATTTCAAAGGAGAATTATTTGGGCCGTTGGAACTACTAAAAAACTAAAAATACCTACCTTCGGCGCATCAGGTTTACTATGGAGGTACTTAATGATTTTCTTTCCGGATTGATCCCCTATACCGAATGGCCCATGTTTATTTTACTGATAGGCGGGGGGCTTTTTTTGGTGTTTTATTCACGGTTTTTACCGTATCGATATTTTGGTCATGCAGTTGCCATTACCTCCGGGAAATACGATGATAAGAATGCAAAAGGAGATGTAAGTTCTTTTCAGGCACTTTCAGCCGCCGTGGCTGCAACCGTAGGCTTGGGAAATATTTCAGGGGTAGCTATTGCCATTCATGACGGAGGACCCGGAGTGGTTTTCTGGATCTGGGTAACCGCCCTCATCGGGATGTGCATTAAGTTTTATTCCTGTAGCCTGTCTATTATGTTCCGCGGAACAGACTCGGACGGTAAACTTCAGGGAGGTCCAATGTTCTATATTACCCAAGGGATGGGTCCAAAGGCCAAACCGCTGGCTGTATTTTTTTGCATTTGTGGATTATTCGGCTTTTTAGGGGTCTTTACAGCAAATCAGTTTACGGAGACCTTTATGAGTGTTGTAAATCCAACTGAAACCCTTTGGCAGACCAGTGAATTCAATTGGAAACTGACCATTGGTATTGTTTTGGCCGTCATTACATCCTTAGTCATCTTTGGGGGTTTGTCCAAAATTGCCAAGGTTGCCTCGGCCATTGTACCTTTTATGGTGCTGGTCTATCTCGCAGCTGTGATAGTTGTGATGATCATGAATTCGGATCAGGTTTGGCCAGCTTTAAAAATGATACTGACAGAAGCCTGGAATTTTAAAACCATAGTTACCGGAGGTTTTTGGGGCTTGGTGATCATAGGGATCCGCAGAGCCATGTTTTCTAATGAAGCCGGTTTAGGTAGTGCTCCCATGTATCACGGACAGTCCAAAAATGATGAACCTATTAGAGAAGGGCTGGTGGCTAGTTTGGGGCCTTTTATAGATACAATAATGGTATGTACCTTTACCGCGGTGGTCATCATCCTTAGCGGGGCCTATCTGGAAGAGGGCAGTGGCATTGTGATGACCCTAACTGCTTTTAGGCGTACCTTATTTGGTTACGGAGATGAATTGTTGATGATCATTGTGACAGCGTTTGCCTTATCAACACTATTTACATATTCATATTACGGAGTTAAAAGCTTATCTTTTTTATCAAATGCCCGTATAGGGAAGTGGTATAATGTGTACTTTGTGATCATGATAGTTTTTGCCGCCGTGGCATCTCTGGATTTGGTAAAAAATCTGATCGATTTGTCTTATGCCCTTATGGTGATCCCTAACATGATCGCTGTTCTTTATCTGGCACCGAAAGTAAATGTAGCCGCAAAAAAGTATCTTGCACAATTAGCCCATGGAAAAACATAAAGCCGGTTTTGTAAATATTATAGGAAATCCCAATGTTGGGAAGTCAACCCTTATGAACGCTTTTGTAGGGGAGAAGCTTTCTATTATTACCTCCAAGGCCCAAACTACCAGGCATCGTATCCTGGGAATAGTAAATGGAGATGATTTTCAAATGATCTTGTCCGATACCCCAGGCATCATAAAACCGGCTTACGAATTACAAAGTGCCATGATGGATTTTGTGAAGTCGGCTTTTGAAGATGCAGACATTCTGCTATATATGGTAGAGATAGGAGAACAAGCTTTAAAGGATGAACGCTTTTTTGAGAAGATAAAGAATAGTAAGATTCCGGTGTTATTGCTCTTAAACAAAATAGATACGGCAGATCAGGAACTGCTGGAAGAACAAGTACAGTACTGGCAGGAACAATTACCAAAGGCAGAGATCCATCCTATTTCGGCACTTCAGAACTTCAATATCAAAGAAGTGTTTGAACGCATTGTTTCGCTCTTGCCGGAGGCACCTCCATATTATCCCAAGGATCAGCTCACAGATCGCCCGGAACGCTTCTTTGTGAACGAGACCATCCGGGAAAAGATATTAAAGCACTACAAAAAAGAGATTCCCTACGCAGTAGAGATTGAAACTGAGGCTTTTCATGAAGATGAGAAGATCATTCGCATAGGTGCGGTCATCATGGTAGAACGCAATTCCCAAAAGGGCATCCTGATAGGCCATAAAGGAAGTGCGTTGAAAAGAGTGGGGATTGAAGCTCGTCGCGATCTTGAACAATTCTTTGATAAACAAGTGCACATAGAACTCTATGTAAAAGTGAATAAGAACTGGCGAAGCAATAGTAATCAATTACGACGTTTTGGCTACCAATCCTGATCTCTAGCCTTTTGCGAGCATCTCTTCCATAAAGGAATAAAGAGCTTCCATCTGTGGTTTACCTTTCTTCTTCCCTGCCCGTCCAAAGGCATATAGTACAAACCAGAGTACAACCATAAAGCCCATAATGCCCAGTAACCATCCGTAGGGTTTGTTAAGTGCCGCACTGCTATAGGCCCATATCCCGAAAATGATAAAGAAAGTACCAACTCCAAAATGAAGAAACATAAAGAATGTCCAGAGGGTTGGGTTAGGCCCAAATAACCCATACAATCTGCTGCCCCCTTCTTCCTTTTCAATTATCTCTAGCTGAAGTTGGGGCGACCAAAAGTGTACTTCTTGTTTGTTAAACTTGATAAAGACATGATCATCCATGCGCTTTATGATGTATGGCGGACGTTTTGTTTGTTCAAACTTGCTAAGTAGTTGTTCCTTATCCGCTGCCTGCTCTAATTGAAAGCGAGGCCTTAGTACAATTTCGTTTGGTATGGGTTTCATAAACCGGTTTTACGAACCAAAAGGTACAATTTAATGGCCTAAATATTTTGTTTTTTTACGGTTTTACAACCAATAAGTAGCAATGGTAATCGCTTGTATGTTGGGTGATTAGTACTACCTTTGTGCCCAAGTTTTAAGCTATGAGCGCTATTGTTGCTATTGTTGGGAGGCCCAACGTTGGGAAGTCTACTTTTTTTAACCGACTAATTCAGCGCAGAGAGGCCATTGTAGATGCTATTAGTGGGGTAACACGAGATCGTCATTATGGTAAGAGCGACTGGAACGGTAAAGAGTTTACAGTGATAGATACTGGCGGCTATGTGCTGGGGAGTGATGATGTCTTTGAAAAAGAAATAGATAAGCAGGTAGAACTGGCTATTGGGGAGGCAGATGCCATCATGTTTATGGTAGACGTAGAAACTGGTGTAACCGGGATGGATGAGGATGTGGCCAAATTACTACGTCGTGTAGATAAGCCGGTTTTTTTGGTAGTGAACAAGGTAGACAATGCCAAACGGGCCCAGGATGCCGTAGAATTCTATTCTCTAGGGCTTGGCGAGTACTTTCCTATCTCCAGCATGAATGGAAGTGGTAGTGGGGAGTTATTGGATGAACTTGTGAAAGCATTGCCCGAGAAACCTGAAACTGAAAGTGACCTGCCCAGGTTTGCTGTAGTTGGAAGACCCAATGCGGGAAAATCATCTTTTATAAATGCCCTTATTGGAGAAGAACGTTATATAGTTACAGATATCGCAGGTACTACCAGAGATAGCATCGATACCAAATACAATCGTTTTGGCTTTGAGTTTAATTTAGTGGACACTGCCGGTATCAGACGTAAAGCCAAAGTACGCGAAGATCTCGAATTCTATTCTGTGATGCGCTCTGTAAGGGCCATAGAACATTGTGATGTATGTTTACTTCTTCTGGATGCTACCAGAGGTTTTGACGGGCAGGTAGAGAATATCTTTTGGTTGGCGCATCGTAACAACAAGGGGATAGTGATCCTTGTCAATAAATGGGATCTGTTAGAAAAAGATACCCATGCTGTAAAAGAATATACACGGAAAATAAAAGAGGCTACAGAACCCTTTACAGATGTGCCTATACTTTTTATTTCGGCTCTTACCAAGCAACGGATCTATAAGGCAATAGAAACTGCAGTTGAAGTCTATAAGAATCGAAGTAAACGTATCCCTACTCGTAAAGTGAATGACGTTATGCTCCCAATTATTGAACATACACCACCTCCTGCTTACAAAGGAAAGTATGTAAAGATCAAGTTCATTACCCAGCTGCCAACACCCTATCCGCAGTTTGCTTTTTTCTGCAACTTGCCTCAATATGTACGGGAACCTTATAAACGATTTTTAGAAAATAAATTACGGGAAAATTTTGATTTCACCGGAGTGCCGGTCACTGTCTATATGAGGAAGAAATAAGGCTTACCAGCCGCCTGAAGCACCTCCGCCTCCAAAGCCGCCTCCTCCGAAACCGCCACCGAAACCGCCGCCGCCAAAGCCGCCTCCGCCAAAGCTGCCCGAACCGCCTTTATAACTGCCTCGACCCATATTGCTGAGGATGATAACATCCCAAATATCTAGTCCTTTGCTCCGGCCGCCACCTTTGCCTCCACCTTTGTTCTTGCGATTGGCAATAATAATAATTAGGATGATGATGAAAATGACAAAGCCAACAAAGATCAAAACGAAGGCCGCCTTTCCGGTATAATTCGTAGATGTACCATTGCCTTCCAAAGCATTTTCAAACTCTCCGTTAAGTACTAGAAAGATAGCATCGGCGCCCTTATTAAGTCCGGAAGCATAGTTGCCTTCTCTGAATTCGGGAACGATGATCATTTCAATGATGCGTTTGCAAATGGCATCCGTGAGTGAACCTTCTACTCCATAACCAGTATTGATGGCGATCTTGCGGTCGTCATTGGCTACCAGGATCAGGACCCCATTGTCTTCCCTGGCCTGACCAATTCCCCATTTTTCGCCCCATTGAGCCCCTAAATAGTTGATGTTCTCTCCTTCCGTAGAGGCAAAAATGACGACTACGATCTGTGTAGAAGTACTGTCTGAATAACGTATTAATTTTTGCTCAAGTGCCTCCTTATCGTTCTTTGATAAAAGAGATACATAATCGTAAACACTAGTTTGAAGTTGTGGTTTCTCCGGAATGGTGAATTGGCCCCAGGCAATGGAAATGCTACACAGGAAAAGTAATAAGATGCTAGCCTTTGGATACTTCATTCCTCAATTCATTGGTGTCATCAGATTTATAAGGAAAATGCGCCTTCAATTCTTCCCCTGCCTTTAAAATACCTTCTGCAATACCTTGTTTAAATTGGCCCTTTTTAAAATGGGATTGGATAACTTCCTTGGTGTCGTTCCAAAATGTTTTGGAGACCACGTCATTAATGCCTTTATCTCCGTAAATTACAAAAGTGCGATCATTGACGGCAATATAAATAAGTACTCCATTAGAATCTTTGGTGTTTTCCATCTTCAGACTGAGAAACACTTCCTGAGCCCTTTCGTATGGATTTAGGGTTGTGCCAGGTTCAATATGAACCCTGATCTCACCAGAAGTATTTTTTTCTGCTTCGATGATGGCGTTGATCACCTCTTGTTCTTCCTCTGGCGATAAAAAAGCTTCTACCTTGGATTCTGACATAAGATCAATCAAATTCGAAATTCACATCAGGAGCATTCTCAGAACCAGGACTGGCCTGGTAACGTGTCATTTCCTCAAAACCAAACCAACCGGCCAGTAATTTATTGGGAAACTTGGTGGTATGTATGTCGTAAGTATTTACGGCTTCGTTATACCGGTCTCTGGCAACATTGATCCTGTTTTCAGTGCCTTCTAATTGTGATTGCAGGTCCAGGAAATTCTGATTCGCCTTTAGATCCGGATAACGTTCCACGGTAACCAGCAAGCGCGATAGGGCAGATGATAAGCCCGATTGTGCCTCCTGAAAGGCTGCCATTTTTTCTGGGGTCAGATCGTTTATATCGATATTGGTGGAAGTAGCCTTGGCCCTTGCTTCAATAACATCCGTTAGCGTACCACGTTCAAAGTCGGCCGCACCTTGTACTGTCTTCACAAGATTGCCAATAAGATCGTTTCGCCTTTGGTATGTACTTTCTACATCGGCCCAGGCAGTTTTCGCATTCGCCTCGAATTCAACAGCAGTGTTATTAAAGCCTACGGCCCATTGGTAGATTCCAAAGACAACGACCGCCAGGATAATTACGGGAATTAACCATTTTTTCATTTTGATTGAGTATTTAAGTTGTAGTTATAATTGTTGTTTAATCTTGATAAGTTCTGCTTTTACCCGTTCCAGTTTCTGAATGATCTCGAAATTGGAAAGCGTTTTCTGGCGTTCCTCTTTGAGATGGGTTTTAGCTCCGTCCAGGGTAAAGCCACGTTCTTTTACCAAATGATATATGAGCTGCAAATTCTTGATATCCTCCGGAGTGAATTTGCGGTTACCTTTGGCATTCTTCTTGGGTTGCAACTCGTCAAATTCCTTTTCCCAAAATCGGATGAGAGAGGTATTCACCTCAAAGGCCCTGGCTACTTCGCCAATACCGTAATATCTTTTTTCCGGAAGTTCTACGTGCATTAATCTAATGATTGGTTTTCCTGATTTGCAAATTTCAGCATATTTTCAAATTCCTCAGCAGTTAAACTGCCGTAATAGAAATTAATTGGGTTGATACGCTGGTCATCTTTCCATACTTCGTAATGCAAATGAGGCGCTTCAGACCTGCCGGTACTCCCAATAAACCCTATAAGATCTCCTCGTTTTACTTTTTGGCGGCGCTTTACATTAAAATTACTCAGGTGTGCATAAAGAGACATATACCCATATCCATGATCTATTCTGATGTGTTTTCCATACCCAGAAGCATTGTTATCTGCTCTAGTTACGGTACCATCTCCCGTTGCATAGATAGGGACTCCTTTGGCAGCTGTGAAATCCATACCCCAGTGCATCTTTCGCGCCTTGGTAAAAGGATCGGATCGCCAGCCGAAACCGGAAGCCATCCTAGTTAGATCTTCATTGTTCACCGGTTGTATTGCTGGAATTGCAGCCAGTAATTTTTCCTTGTCTTCGGCCAGTTTCGTGATCTCATCGAGCGAGCGCGATTGAATGACCATTTGTTTTTGAATGACATCAAGCCTTTTTGTGGTAGCCGAAATCATCTCGGAATTATTAAATCCTTCCAACGACTTATAGCGGTTTATCCCTCCAAAACCGGCCCTGCGTTGTTCCTCAGGAATAGGATTGGCCTCAAAATACAATCTGTAAATGTTGTTATCCCGGTCTTCTATATTTGCCAGCACCTCTTCTATTTGCTGCATTTTTTTGTTGAGCAATTCAAAACGTAGCTCGTAGTTCTTCGCTTCTCTGGCTAGGGATAATTCCCTGGGAGTATTTAAAATATTTGTATTGAGAAGTAATATTAACCCAAGAAAACCAAAAAGAGCAGAACCAAGAAAAAATAGAAAGAGATTTCTATAACGTCGAGATTTCTTTAGCTCTATTTTTCGATAGGAGAGCGTGTCTGGATCGTAATAGTACTTAACTTTAGACATGAATGTAAATTATCCTATTTTTGTGCTGCCAATGCAACTAAACAAACAAATATAAAAATTGTTTTGTAGAAAGCGATAAAATTAGTAAAACCTTACCTTTTTATATGACTTCCAGCGAAATACGCGAACACTTCCTGGCTTTTTTCAAGAGCAAAAACCACAGCATTGTTTCCTCTGCCCCAATGGTTATCAAGGACGATCCAACTTTGATGTTCACCAATGCAGGGATGAATCAGTTCAAAGAGTTTTTTCTTGGAAATAGCATCTCCAAAAGTCCGCGTGTTGCGGATACACAAAAATGCTTACGTGTAAGTGGCAAACACAATGATCTGGAAGAGGTTGGAAAAGACACCTACCACCACACTATGTTTGAGATGCTTGGTAACTGGAGTTTTGGAGATTATTTTAAAAAGGAGGCCATTCAATGGGCCTGGGAGTTACTTACCAAAGTATACAAAATTGATAAAGAGAGTCTCTATGTATCAGTATTTGAAGGCAGTAAGGACGCTGATGCCCTGGAGATGGATACTGAGGCATTTGAATTGTGGAAGGCGATTGTTCCGGAAGAACGTATCATTTTTGGAAATAAAAATGACAATTTTTGGGAAATGGGTGACCAGGGACCATGCGGACCATGTTCTGAGATCCATGTAGATATTCGTTCCAAAGAAGAGAAGGCAAAGGTTCCAGGAGCAAGTCTTGTGAATAAGGACCATCCCCTTGTCATTGAGATATGGAACCTCGTATTTATGCAGTATAATCGCAAGGCCAATGGTTCCCTGGAACCTCTTCCAGAGAAGCATGTAGATACAGGGATGGGTTTCGAGCGTTTGTGTATGGTATTACAAGGCGTACAATCTAATTATGATACTGATATCTTTACTCCTCTGATCAAAGAGATCGAGGTCATTACAAGTCATACATATGGAAAAGACAAGGCGAATGACATAGCCATAAGGGTAGTTGCGGATCATATCCGCGCGGTGGCTTTTTCTATCGCTGACGGTCAGTTGCCCAGTAATAATGGAGCCGGGTATGTCATAAGACGAATCCTAAGAAGGGCTGTGCGGTATGGGTTTACTTTTCTAAATACACAGGAACCTTTTCTTTATAAATTGGTAAATGTGCTTGTGAATATCATGGGCCCTGCATTTCCTGAGTTAAAAAAGCAACAAAACCTTATTGAGAACGTAATCCGAGAGGAGGAAAATTCCTTTCTCAAAACACTGGATCAGGGCTTGGTTTTGCTAGATGATATGATTGCCCAAACCAAGGGAAAGGAGATAGATGGAAAGAAGGCCTTTGAATTGTATGACACCTTTGGATTCCCTATTGATCTTACAAGTCTTATTCTGAGCGAGAGGGGTTATTCTTTAGATGAGAAGGAGTTTGAAAAGGCAATGGAGCAGCAAAAAACCAGATCAAGATCGGCTTCAGAAGTGGCCAAGGATGATTGGGTTGTGCTCCAGGAAAATGGACAAAAAGCATTTATTGGGTATGAGGAGTTAAAGGCTGAGGTAGATCTGGTTAAATACAGGAAGGTGACCACCAAGAAAGAAGGAACTCAATTTCAGCTGGTTTTTAATCAAACACCTTTTTATCCGGAAGGTGGTGGTCAGGTAGGAGATAAGGGCTATTTGGAAGTCCCCAATGGCGATGTGGTTTACATCCTTGATACAAAAAAGGAGAACAACGAAATAGTTCATTACGCTAAGAATCTACCCAAACACTTAAATGAATCGCTTATGGCCGTGGTAGATGCAACACAACGAGCCAGAACCGAACGAAACCACACCGCAACTCATTTGTTACATCAGGCGTTGAGGCAGGTGCTGGGGACCCATGTAGAGCAAAAAGGATCTGCGGTGCATTCTGATCATCTCCGATTCGATTTTTCACACTTTGCCAAACTCACAGAGGACGAATTAAGCAAGGTAGAACACTATGTAAATGCAAGGATTGATGAGCAGTTGCCGCTACAGGAAGAACGAAGTATCCCGGTAAAAAAGGCCCTGGAGGAAGGGGCCATAGCACTTTTTGGCGAGAAGTATGGGGACAAGGTGCGCACTATTAGATTTGGACAATCCATAGAACTTTGTGGGGGTACCCATGTAAAGAATACCGCAGATATCTGGCATTTTAAGATTGTTTCAGAAGGGGCCATTGCAGCAGGTGTTCGCAGGATAGAAGCAATTACTTCTGATGCCGTTAAAGAGTTTTACGAAGAGAAGAATCAACTATTAGAACAGATCAAATCGCGCTTAAAAAGTAGTGGAGATCCTGTAAAAGCCATTGAAGGTCTGCAGGAAGAGAATATTCAAATGAAAAAGGAGATCGAATCCTTATTGAAAGAAAAAGCCCGCACTATTAAAAGCGAGTTCAAAGAATCTTTAGAGCAAGTAAACGGAGTTAAATTCCTGGCTAAAGAAGTGGATCTTGATGCTGCTGCTATGAAAGATCTGGCGTTTGAGATGGGGCAGGAGCATGATGATCTTTTCTTACTTTTTGCTTCCAATCAACATGGGAAAGCCTTTCTAAGCTGCTATATATCCAAAGGTCTTGTTGAGAAAAAAGGGTTGAACGCCGGACAAGTAGTTCGCGAATTGGGTCAATATATCCAGGGGGGTGGCGGTGGTCAACCTTTCTTTGCCACGGCAGGAGGAAAGAATCCGGCAGGTATTGCTGAGGCCCTGGAAAAAGCACGCTCTTTTATTTTGTGACCCTATGAAACTTCAAACACAAGTACCTATTAACACCTCGCCATACCCTATTTCGTATACCAGTGAGATCGTTTTATTGGGATCGTGTTTTGCAAACCATATAGGCAGTAAATTAAGATATCACAAATTTAGTACAACCTTGAATCCTTTTGGGATTTTGTTCCATCCCAAAGCCTTGTCTAATCTTGTAGTAAGAGCACTGAATGAAGATGACTACAGGGAAGAAGAGCTTTTTTCACATCAGGAACAATGGCATTCCTTTGAGGCACATTCGGATATAAGCAAAAACTCTAAGGAAGAACTTCTCCTTAGCCTGAATAAACAATTGGGTCTCACCAGAGAAAAGTTATCTACTGCTTCTCACCTTATTCTTACCCTGGGAACTGCCTGGGGATATGAACATAAGGACACCGGGAAATGGGTTGCCAACTGTCACAAAGTACCTCAAAAAGAATTTAGCAAGGTCTTGACTCCTCCTGAGGAAATTATAAAAAGTCTCACCGAAGCAATAAAAAATATACGGCAGGTTAACTCAAAAATAGCTGTATACCTTACCATATCGCCTGTTAGACATCTAAAGGATGGATTTACAGAAAATCAACGCAGTAAAGCCCATTTGATAACGGCAACACATCAACTGCTTAAGTCCCCTCCACATAATAAACTCTATTATTTTCCTGCCTATGAATTGATGATGGATGAATTAAGAGACTACCGTTTTTTTGAGGCAGATATGGTGCATCCTAATGCTCTGGCGATCGATTATATCTGGGATAAATTTAGATCTAACTGTATTTCAAAAGCCGATCTAAAGACAATGGAAAGTGTTGCCGAGATTCAAAAAGGACTTGCCCATAAGGCCTTTAATCCATCCTCAAAACAACATATTGCATTTAAGAAGGCCTTGCAAAAGAAAATAGACGACCTAACAACAACCTATCCTCATATCAGTTTTTAGCCATTAGGTATGGCTCCTACTGCATCTACCAGATCAATACCATCATCAATAAGATGACCAAGATCAGGATGTTGCTGTTTCACTTCTTCTAAGTGTTCCAGAATATCTTCGGCAAAGCTGGTGTCGTTGTTATTTTTTGCCAACTCATACAGTTCTATCGAGAGTAGCCAATCTTTCGGATAGTGTTCTTTTACCTCTTTGAACACCTTGTTTCTGGATATTGTAGTATTTGTTCCTTCCCTGAATTCCCTTATTTGGTGGTAGAGTAACTGCAACTTTTTACGCGCGGGAGATATAATAGGTTTAATAGTAGTTGACGATATTTTGTGGGTAACAAGATCAAAACTGGATAGGTCTGCCGGGCCGTTAAACGCAGCGACGATCTTTTCACCTACGGCCATATTATAAAGTCCATTGGAAGGTTCAAATAATACCTTTTTG
>NZ_CAMYKH010000006.1:0-20045 GCF_947258935.1 uncultured Muriicola sp. | reverse complement strand
AAATGATCTCTCCTCTTAAATTACGGGTGCCGGTAATGATCTCTCCGGCAACTTTAATATCTCCTTCAAATTCCAGAACAATAGTTTCCCCTTCATAAATGTTATACGCTTTTAGGTCGCGCGGGCTCATATCCTCAATAGCCAAATTGATCCCCTTTAATTTCCCAATAGGGGAGCCAAATCCGCCTGCATGGTGTTTGGTACTATGCCCAACCAATTCTTTTTCGCGATATGCAAGCGCCGTAAGTCCTTCTGTTTGGATATAAACGGGAAGATCCTGGTATTCAATAACCTTGCTAAAAGAGCCTGAGATCTGCAGGCCAGTACTAAGTTCAACAGTACAAAGGTCCTTAGAGGCGATCACTTTTTTTACGCCACTAAGGCCACCTTTTCGCAATGCCATAGTATTGGCAAATTCTTCCAATACCTGACTCAAATAAGCAAAATCTGGTGTTACGAATAACTGGGGTTGAGGTTTGGTTATGTCAAAGGAAGTATGTGCCGCTTCAATGGAGTAAGGCACTTTTTTAACCTTATTTGTCATACACCAGGCGCTCTCGCCAATGGAGGAAAGGAGACCTGCTCCATAGATCTTTGGCTCTTCCACAGATCCAATTAATCCGTATTCTACCGTCCACCAATGCAGGTTTCGGATAAGGGCTATTTCACTGGGTTCTCCCATATTTTCCTGAAGCGATTCTATCTTTGCCTCTGCCTCATCTATAGCATCCTGCGGAGTGCCAGGTGCTTCTTTTATGATAGAGAGATGTCTAACGGCCTCATACAAATCATAATCTTTTGAATTGGAAATGGCCTTGCTGCCAATTTCTCCAAAGCGTCTAAGATATTCGGCGTATTCAGGATTTGCGATGATAGGCGCGTGGCCGGCACCTTCATGAATAATATCTGGAGCAGGGGTGTATTCTATGTGTTCTAGCTGGCGTATATCACCTGCAATAACCAACACATTATAGGCTTGAAATTCCATAAAGGCGGATGGGGGAATAAAACCATCTACCGCTACTGCTGCCCAACCTAACTCCTTCAGGATGCGGTTCATTCCGTACAAATTTGGAATATGATCTATAGAGATCCCGGTTTTATGAAGTCCCTCTGTATAGGTATTGTGTGCAACTCGACTCAAATAATCAACATTTTTCCGCATCACATAACGCCAAACAGCCTGGTCAATAGCTGTATAGTCTTCGTAATTCTGAGGCTTGATATACTGCTTTAAATGGGTGGGCAGTTTGTCTAAAATAGGATTGCTTTCAAACGTCATGGGGTATTATTTACTGTATTTCAAAGGTACAAAATCATAACAATAAAGTTACCTAGGACAGCATTTGATCTTAGCAGTTTACATCATCATACCATAAAAAAACCGCTCATGAGAGCGGCTTATTATTTTAGTTAGATGGAAGGGCATTTGGGGGATATTTTTCGAGTATCTCAGAAACAAACTCTTGTATCCGAGCTTCCTTTTTATCGATGTTACTAGTGTTGTTTAAATTGCCAACACCTTTACCTTGCCAAACTAATTCTTTGGATTTAGTATCAATAAGATCTATATAAAGGGATCCTTCTGTGCGCGTACTTACATTTGTGCCACCCCAACCGGCGCCACCCCACATCCATGGATTCCAAAAGCCCCAACCAGGACCCCAGCCCCAGCCAGGTCCCCATCCCCAGCCCCAGCCAACATTATTATTGATATTTACTCGCTCTCGTTCTTTCGTAAAAATGCTGACCAAAAGATCTGGTTTTTCTGATTTCACAAACCCCCTGTTTCCCATTTCGTTTTGAATGGCGCGCAATATGCGTTTCTTGTCCAGATCCGAGATCTGGGCCTGATCAATACCTGTTTTATAAAATGCATAGCTCTTATAGGTGCTGAAATCAGCATTCCGGTCATAATCTGTCACTACACGCACTGAAACACAAGAACTTAACATGAATAGTGCGGCTAAGGGCAGGAGTAATAAGATATTTTTCTTCATAACATGTCTTTTTTAATGCAACTTTTTTGATCTAAATAGCTCAAATATCATGCCGAATACATACTGTTTATTTTCTTTTTACCCGAGTGTTAAATCCGTATGGGCAATGTTTGCAATTGCTTTCGCAGCAATACCCACGTTTTAAGTGATATTGCTCAGTAAACACTTTATAACCCTCTTCGGAGAGATAAAAGTCCCCTTCCTCAAGTGGTAAGATCTGCTTCATTCCAAATTTTCTTAGCGCGATGTTGTAAAATTAGGTGTTTTCCTGTTAATAAACCATTTGCACAATGCGCCGGTGGCCTGTATGTTGTCTGTTTGGGCCCCAAACGAAATTAGACCCTTTTTGTGAGTAAATAATCGAACTTCTTGGGAATTATGATGTTAAAGGCTTTAATTTTAAGGTAGTACGAAAGACCAGTTAATGATCTTAATTAGTAAGTATTTTTTTTCAAAGAATTATGTGGGTCTTTCTTTATGGCCTTTTATCATCCTCAAGGATCGTTCTCTAACTCAAGATGAGACCTTGATCAATCATGAGCGGATTCACTTAAAACAGCAACTCGAATTATTTATTATCCCTTTTTATGCCTGGTATTTGATAGAATGGCTTATAAAATGCCTGTGGTATTTTAATGGATACAAGGCCTATCGGAATATAAGTTTTGAAAGAGAAGCTTATTATCATGAGTCCGATCCTCATTACCTTTCCTCCAGAGGCAGATTTAAATTTATACAATATCTTTGAGGGAAAAAGCAGCTCCCGGGTGACCTTACCTACCGATGAAATACTACTTCCTGTTCTAAAGGATCACGATATCACGCTCCATCTGAGACGGGAAGATCTTATCCACCCCTTACTCTCTGGAAACAAGTACCGAAAATTAAAATATAATTTACAGGAGGCAGAAAGAAAAAAACATCATAGGATAATCACTTTTGGCGGAGCATACTCAAATCATATTCCGGCTACGGCCTATGCCGCAAAAGAAAGAGGATTTGAAACTGTAGGTATTATTAGAGGGGAAGAACTTTCTTCTTCCTGGAGAGATAATCCAACCCTTTTTACGGCTCATCAATTGGGGATGAGCTTTAAATTTATAACACGTGAAGAGTACCGAAAGAAGAATGAAGATGAATTTCTGAAAAATCTTTTGCAGTTACACGGCCCGGCATACCTGATCCCGGAAGGAGGGACCAATGCCCTTGCCATAAAAGGTTGCGAAGAAATTTTGGAGGATACAGATGAGGTCTTTGATGTTATCTGCTGTTCGGTAGGGACGGGCGGTACGTTGGCAGGACTCAGCAATGCCGCTAAAAGGCACCAACAAGTACTCGGATTTCCCGCTCTTAAAGGCGATTTTTTGCAAAAAGATATTTGTAAATTTGCGGAGAATAAGAACTGGACACTCTGTAATGAGTATCATTTTGGAGGATATGCAAAGGTCACAAGAGAGCTGGTGACCTTTATCAATGAATTCAAAGAGTTAACCGGAGTGCCATTAGATCCTGTTTATACCGGGAAGATGATGTTTGGAATCCTGGATAAAGTGGCCAAAGGTGAATTTAAAAAAGGTTGCAGGATCCTGGCAATTCACACCGGAGGTTTACAGGGGATTGAAGGAATGAACAACTATTTGAAAAAAAAGAAACTACCTTTGCTTACTATATGAAAAATTCGGTTTGGACTCTTTTAGTAGCGGTTTTGATTGTTGGCTGTGGCACCAAAAAACGGACCACAGAAGGCAGCAAGGGTAGCACTGCATCAAAGACAACACAGGTTTATAAGAACACCTCGTCTTCAATTTACCCACTCCCTGAAGATTCTGGGATGTTTATGGAGTTTCCTATTGCTTCTATTGAAGATTACATAGATACTTTTGCCGAAGTTGCACAATTTGAAATGAAAGCCTACGGGATCCCGGCAAGTATCACTCTGGCCCAAGGTATTCTGGAAAGTGGTTTTGGGCGAGGAGCACTTACCTTAAAAACTAATAATCACTTTGGAATAAAATGCCATACCGGTTGGGACGGACCGTACGCTCTTCATGATGATGACGAAGCAGGGGAATGTTTCAGGAAATATAACCATCCTATGTATTCTTTCCGTGATCACAGTATATTTTTAACTAGCAGATCTCGTTACGCTTCGCTTTTTACCTTACGCAAAGACGATTATAAAGGCTGGGCAAATGGTTTGAAAAATGCCGGTTATGCCACAGATCGTAGATATCCCAGTAAGCTCATTTCCTTTATAGAGCGTTATAAGCTCTATGAGTATGATAAAGCTGTTTTACAAGACAATTATGTGGTACAAAAGAAGTCGTCTTCAGACCTTTATAAAGTATATGTAGTTCAGGAAGGAGATACCTTGTATTCCATATCAAGACGTTATTTAATTTCTGTGCAAGAACTTCGGGAATTGAATGAATTGAGCGACACTATTATTTCCGTTGGACAGGAACTCAGAATACAGTCTAATAATATCAGATAAACCTATGAAGTACCAACGAAGTAGTGTCTTATTCAAGGAGGCGCAACGCTATATTCCGGGTGGGGTTAATTCACCAGTAAGAGCTTTTAAGGCAGTAGGAGGCACTCCTGTCTTTGTAAAGGAAGCAAAGGGAGCCTATCTTTATGATGAGGATGGCAATACCCTTATAGACTACATTTCTTCCTGGGGTCCGCTTATACTGGGTCACGCCTACGAACCCGTAATTGAAGCAGTGATAGATAAGGCCAGAAAAGGAACCTCTTTTGGAATGCCTACCGAGATTGAAACAGAATTGGCCAAATTGGCTGTTTCTATGGTACCAAACATAGATAAGATCCGATTTGTAAATAGTGGTACTGAAGCTTGTATGAGCGCTATTAGACTTGCACGTGGTTTTACCGGAAAAGATAAGATCATAAAATTTGCAGGTTGCTATCACGGACATGCCGATGCCTTTTTAATTCAGGCGGGTAGTGGTGCAGTAACCTTTGGCAGTCCAAATAGTCCGGGCGTTACCGAGGGTACAGCAAAGGACACCTTATTGGCTACGTACAATGATCTGGATAGTGTAGATGCCTTGTTAAAGGCTAATAAGGGAGATATTGCAGCAGTCATTATTGAACCAGTGGCAGGGAATATGGGATGTATCATTCCGGAAGATTCTTTTATTCACGGGTTACGGGAACGCTGTACCAGCGAAAATATTCTGCTTGTTTTTGATGAAGTAATGACAGGCTTCAGGTTGGGAGCAGGAGGCGCACAAGAAGTTTTAGGGATCAAAGCAGATCTGGTTACTTTTGGAAAGGTTATTGGAGGGGGTTTACCCGTTGGTGCTTTTGCAGCCAGGAAAGAGATCATGGATCATCTGGCACCCGATGGTCCTGTATACCAGGCAGGAACTTTAAGTGGAAATCCCTTAGCTATGAGCGCCGGACTGGCTATGCTAAAAGCGCTCGATAAACAACCGGAGGTTTTCCAAAGCCTCGAAAAGAAGACTCGATATCTGCATGAGGGTTTGAAAAAGGTATTAACAGATCACGGTATTCCGCATCAGATCAATAGATTTGGTTCTATGATCTCTGTGCATTTTACCAAGGAACCGGTGACTGATTTTGAAAGTGCTGCCAAGGGAAATAATGAGACGTTTAAAAAATACTTTCATGGAATGCTAGATCAGGGTATTTATCTTCCCCCAAGTGCATTTGAAAGCTATTTTCTAAACGATGCACTTTCCTATGAGGATATAGACAAAACCATTGAGGCGCTACAAACCATTGCTCCTGAACTAAAATAAAAAATGGGCCTCTAGGGCCCATTTTTAAATGAAAGGATACTTACCGTTTTCCGCGGTGTTCTCTTTTTCCTTTATGTCCTCTGTGTCCTTTATGCTTTCGGTGAGACATTTCCTTTTCCCATTTGCTGAACTGATCCTCGTTGAGGATCTTTTTCATTTTCTCTTTTTGGGCGATCATATGATCTAATCGTTCACTTTGGTGGGCATAGCGCTCCTCTGCACTAAGATCCTTCCTTGTACCTTTCACAGCTGCCATTTTCTCTTTTCTGAGCTTTGCATTTTCCAGATGAAATTCCTGGATCTGCTTTTGCTGGGAACTGTTGAGGTCTAGAGCAAGGGTCATTTTTTTGGTCTGTAATGTCGCCATCTGCTCTGGCGTTAATGGATCTTTTCCATCACGTGGTCCGCGTTCTGGTCCTTCCTGGGCCATGGCGGTTAAACTGGCTATGGTGAACATAGCGATAAGAACTTTTTTCATGTGTTATTAATTTAAGTTATAACCCTTTGACCAATATCAGGCAGTTGGGTTTAAAACAAAAGTGGGGTTTGTGAAATATTTAACCTTTGCAAGGGCATCCTTAAAGGTACTGAACTAAAAAACCCTGAAGTGTTATACTTCAGGGCTCTTCTTATTCTTGATTTGGGGATATGTAAAACGGTAATTTCTTATAAGGTATTCTTGTTGTTTTATTCAAGCTCATCAATATTATTCTGAACCAACTGTTTTTCTTCGTTCTGAGGATTGTCTATTTTGGTTTCCATTTGTGCATAGATGACAACAGAAATTATAAAACAAATCAGGTAAACAAGACTTTTAACTTTATAAGACATGATCTGGGGATTTAATTATGACTCTAATATAGGCCCAAATAGCAGACGATCTCGCGGAATGTTGTTAAGCAACCCAGATCTTGTTGTGAAAAGACGTTTTGCTGTGGTAAACGGTGAAAAAGACGTTTTTGCTAAAACGAATAAAGGTGCTGAACACAGAGGAATCAGCACCTTTTATCTATACGATCTAAACCTGTTAACTAGGTTCCAGGATCTGTTCTATTCGCGTTGCGATATCTTGCAGATGGTATTTGCTCATCCTATCGGAAGTTCTACCCACAGCATTCAAAGCAGCAGAACGGAGCGTGGAGAGCTCTGCACGTGCAATAGAGCGCAGGTCTGATTGACTCATCGTAACTGCCGTAGATTTCCTGTATCCACCAAAGTCGGGTAATTTCTTTTGGTCTTCCGCCTTCATGATATATTCCAGACGATCCACATGGGCTTTTTGAAGGTTCCTTCTGTAGGTATCGATGGTTCTACCTGTTCTCAATTCGGACCAGATCCCGCGGCGAAGATCGGTCATCAGATCAACAAGTGTATAAGCTTCTTTACCATACATAGCCTCGTATTCTACTAGCCGGGCCATTTTACCAAGGCTAAGCAAGTTGTTTAGTGTCCTTGCCTGTAGCGCCCGTACTCTTTCAACAGAACCCGAATACTCGATCTTTGCAAAAAGATCTTGGTTGATCAACCAATCTTGTGTTTCAAAAAGTTGTTTGTGCAAAAAGGATACACAATTCTCCTGATGCTCTTTAGAAACGTATGTATACACCGGACCTTCCTGATCATAGGTCTTGTGATTTTCGTAAACCCCACCAATGTTATTGGAAACATGGCCCATATATCGGTTGTACTGAGATAATACCTGACCGTATAAAGTTCCCAGGTCCTCATAGGTCTTTCCGTCTTCTTTGGTCCATTCTATCAGATTGGGTACAATTCGTTTTAAATTTTTAATCCCATACTCTCCGGCCAGGATAGCATTGTCTCCAAGATCTTCGGTTTGGGAGCTTGGATCTACCACGTCTCCGGCCTGCTGATGGCCAAAACGGTACATAGGATCGCCTGCATGCTCCAGGATCCAGGAATCTAAAATTGATTTTTCATCTTCAGCAGTTGTTGAAAGGATTGGTCTATACCCCCAGGAGATGGCATATTTGTCATAGATCCCAATGTTAGGCATTAAAGCCACATCCCCGTCTTCGGGCTGTGCTATATAATTGAAACGGGCATAGTCCATAATAGAAGGTGCTGTGCCATATTTCATGGTAAAGGAGGCAGATCTAAGTGAATCTACCGGATAGGCTACACTACTGCCCATATTATGTGGCAAACCTAAGGTATGACCTACTTCATGAGAAGATACAAATCTGATAAGCCTACCCATTACTTCATCTTTAAAGGCAACACCTCTGGCTTCCGGATTAATGGCTGCTGTTTGAACAAAGAACCAATTGCGCAACAAGGTCATTACATTGTGGTACCAATTTATATCCGATTCCAATATTTCACCACTGCGTGGATCACTAACGTGAGGTCCGTTCGCATTTGGAATAGGAGATGCCAGATATCTTACTACTGAATATCGCACATCTTCCGGAGACCATTCAGGATCTTCTTCAGGAGAAGGGGGATCCAAAGCAATGATGGCATTTTTAAAGCCTGCAGCTTCAAAAGCCACCTGCCAGTCTTCAATACCTTGTTTAATGAAAGGTATCCACTGTTTAGGAGTAGCTCTGTCTACGTAATAAATGATCGGTTTTTTAGGTTCAACCAGTTCACCATTCTTAAACTTCTCTATATCTTCCTCTTTCACCTCAAGTCTCCATCGATCTAAAAAAGTAATGGTCTTGCTTTCCTGAGCATCCAGACCGTAATCTACCTGGCCCCTGGCAAACCATCCTACACGTTCGTCAAAATAGCGACGCTTCATCGGCTCCTTGGGAAGAAGGATCATAGAATTGTTTATCTCAATGGAGATAGATCCTAAACTAGAATTAGAGGGTGCATTTGCTGCACTATATGTTTTTACATGCCTGGCTTCTACATTAAGGGGATAACTCTTAAGAGATTCCAAATAACTTCTGTCTGCATCTAGTCGGGTAGCTTTATAGCGCTTTTTTAATCTATCTGGCATCCCGAGTGCCTGTACATCTTTGGTAAACAGGTCATCTACTGCAATAACCGTAGCCGGATTTAAAGAATCTTTCTTGAAGGCTTTGATATCAAAGGAATACAATACAGGTTCAAAATTAGAATTGACCACTGCTTCATGCACTGGAAGCGAATCGGCTGCAACCACATCGTAGCTCACAACCCGAAGTAAGACCTTTTTTGGTTTTTTCTCCCATCTCAATACCTGAGTGTTGATCTTTCCACCACCAAAACCAATTCCGGAAGCTGTTTTGGAAATTCGGCTAACCATCAGCATCTCTCTATTAAAGAGCGAATCTGGTATTTCGTAAAAATGTGCATCATCTACAATATGCACATCAAATAAGCCACTATCTGTTATAGCATCCTTTGTGATCACCTTTTCATAGGCTTCAATGGCCCCTTTCTTGCTTTTTGAAGCTGAGGCAGAAGCTTCTGTTTTTTTCTTTTTCTTTTTGAAGATCTGTGCCTGAGTATTTTGTGAAAATCCGGCAAGTAATAGGACCACAAGTACTTTTGGAAGTAAATTTCTAATCATTAAAATTTCTCTTTTGTTTGAAGTTTTCAAAGAACCGAAAAATAAACCGAAAGTTTTGTTAATAATATCTTAAGTAAGGCCTTGGATGCTTACGCCATAGGATGCTATTTAAAATGTTGATAATTAGAAATATAGTTTTAAAAAAAGGCTTCTTAAACAGTAATTATTGGTCTTCCTCCATGTGTTAAACATAGCTTAAGAGTGTAACAATGGTTGCCCTTGGAAGTCTTATAGGTATACAATAACAATTCTCAATCAATCTAAAAAATGAACAAATTATTTATCTTATGTGGCATGGTTTTCCTGGGGATAACCTCCACACCGCAAGAAGACAATTCCAATGATCATACACCTGGTAATGAGTTGTATAGCATTGGTTTTACTGCAGATCTAAATTATCTGGCAACCAATGTTTTAGCACCAGAAGTATTCTATTCTAATGCTGATCTTGAATCGGGGTTTCTGCCTTTGACCGCTATTCCATATGCAGAGTTGGAAGAGGAAGTAGACCTGGGGTTTGACACCGCAGCGTATTTGCCTGATAATTTTGATCCCGCTGCTGGTATGGTAGACCTAAAAACGATTTCTTATTTGGAAATGGAAAATTTCGAAGAACTGGGATTCCAGGCTGAGGCATACTTACCCGCTTCATTTGATCCATATGCCATCCCGACAAATTTCATGGATATCTCTTTTATAGAAGGAGAAGAGGAGGTAGACCTGGGTTTTGACACAAAGCAATACCTGCCTATAGGATACAATGCCTATGAAATAGAATTCGATTTGGATTCAATATTATTTATTGAAGAAGAAGATCTGAAATTCGGCTATAATTCCTCAATATACTCCATTTGATGTTCAACCTGTAATGAGGAAAGTATAAGATTAATTCTTTATTTTATTCATTAGTTGAATTAGCTAGTTGTAAAGCCCCCATTGATTAGGGGGCTTTTTAATTTCTAAAGGTGCTAAAATGCTCCCAGTTGTAGTCATATCACCTATATAATTGCCTCTTAACAAAAATTTAACGCACTTTTTACAACTGTTGTATAGACAACAATAGTACTCTTGTTATGCAGTAATAAGGGCTTTTGACATGAAATTCTGCTAATATGATAAGCAAAATCTATAAAAATTGTAAAAGTCATAATTAGTGTTGATATGTATAAACGTTAATGATTTCTCAAAGGCAATATATACGGGACAAAGTGGTTATATCTTTGCTTAAGAATTAACCTAAAATATAGTTATGAAAACAACATTTATAAAAGTCAGCACCTTTATTCTAATTGCTCTTGGAAACCTGTCAGTAATAAAAGCCGGTGAGAATCAGACTCATTTTGTTCTTGACAGCATTGTGTATCTGGAGGAAGAGGAAGACAATGTCCTCAATCTAAATACTGAAGCTTTTTTACCTTCAGATTTCAATCCCTATGCAGCCCCAGAAAATGTGCTGCACATTTCCTTTATCGTTGAGGAACCTAAAACAGAATTGGGTTTTGATACCAAGAATTACCTACCTGAGGGTTTTGATCCTTATGTATACTTTTTTGATATTAACTCGATAGAATATATAGACGAGAATGACCTCTTTGAATTAGACATTGATACTATCAAGTATCCTTCCATCTAATTTTAATGAAAGGATGAGTAAATAGGTCTAACATAGAATCTAAAATATAAATGGCCCTGAAGCATAATGCCTCAGGGCTTTTTATTTCAAAAAATAAAAGGCAGGATAAATTGGAACATCAAGACCAATAGAACTACTGAAATCAGATTGAGAATAATACCTACACGCGCCATCTGCTTTACTTCAATATACCCACTGGCAAAAACTATGGCATTGGGAGGGGTTGCCATGGGCAACATAAAGGCACAACTACTCGCTATGGTTACAGGTATTAGTAAATGGAGCATTGGGATATCTAACCCAATTGCAATACCAGCCACTACAGGAGCAAGAACGGCTACAAGTGCTACGTTACTCATCAATTCTGTCATAAAGAGCATTAGTAGAATTAGAAGTGAGGCTGTAAACAGGATGGATAATTCACTGGTAGCAATAGCATTAGATACCACATCTACAAGTCCGCTGCTAGACATGCCATTGGCAAGGGCCAGTCCACCGCCAAAAAGTATCAGTATCCCCCAGGCAAGCTTGCGGGTATCGTTCCAAACAATGATAAAGTCGCCCTTTTTAAAATTATACGGAATCGCAAATAAAGAAATAGCGCCCATCATAGAAATGATGGTGTCTGATAGACCTAAAGCAGGAAAAATACTGTTTATGACTGTCCTGAAGATCCATAAAAATATGGTTACTCCAAAAATGACCATCACCATTTTTTCTTTCCCAGATGTGGGTCCTAACTTCTGTAATTCGAGTTTTATTACCTCTCTGGAGGCGTTAAATTGTAGTTGTTTGTTAGGGAACATCCATTTTACCAGCACTAAATAACAGATACCCAGCAAAATGATCGAAAAGGGCAGACCAAAGGTCATCCACTTCAAAAAGGAGATCTCAATATTATATTGGTTTTCCAACAGACCTATCAACACTGAATTTGGGGGGGTGCCAATCACCGTCGCAATACCTCCCGCATTTGCGGAAAAGGCGATTCCCAGCATTACGCTCAGTGCAAAATTCTGATCGCTCTTTGTAAAACCATCGGCATCGTTAATTAAAAGACCAATCACAGACATCGCAATAGGTAACATCACCACCGTACTGGCGGTATTGGAGATCCACATACTAAGTGCAGCCGTAGCGATCATAAAGCCCAGGACCACTTTATTGGGGGTGGTGCCGGTAATCCGAATGATATTCAGTGCAATTCGTTTATGAAGACTTACTTTTTCCAGGGCCAAAGCCAGCACAAATCCACCAAAGAATAGAAATATGATTGGGCTTCCGTAATTAGCGCCAACCTCCGAAATGCCCATCACATCAAGACTTGGAAATAAAACAAGGGGGAGTAAGGCTGTTACGGATATAGATACCGCTTCCGTGATCCACCAAATTATCATCCATACGGCTACAGCGATCACCGCATTGGCGTATTCCTTTCCTGTAAAAAATTCAGGCAGATTGATCAGGATTATAAAAAGGACCGGCCCTAAGACCAACCCTATTCTTTTGCTCAAGCCCATTGGTTGCGATTTGAGCCCTAAACTATGCTATATATTTTAGTTTAGAAAATAAAAAAGGGAGCGCACAGCTCCCTTTTCTGAATATGGCAATCAACCCTTTTACGGACTAAGATCAATGAGCGTCAGATCATTGTCACATGCTCCGTAGAAGATTTTAATCTCATTTTCAAGGTCGTATCCTGTAATAAAAATGAGGACATTGTCTTTCTTAATGAGTTCGGGAAGATGATTCCCGTTGTATTTAAGTTGTGCGGTTTGCGCACCGCTGGTATTGAATTTTCTGAGATATTCATTCGTGGAGATCACAAAGGAGTCTCCCAGCGAAACCAGTGCCTGAATATTACTGCTATCCGAATAGTAGGTCCTGGATAAGGAATTCCCTTCACTATCCGCAACCCGTACTTCTCCATTGCTATACATCACAAGATTCCCATTGCTTAGCTTGGTAATATGGTAACTGCCATTGAGATCATTGCAATTGGCAACCTGACCAGAAAGTTCGGTCTCTTCAAATATAACATGACTGCTAACATTGAAATCAGTATCAAAAAAGACCAGCAAGGGTTTGTAATCAGATACATACGGGAGCGAAAGATTTTTTGTAAATACCGCGCCATAGGCAACGTAACCGCCATCTACCTCTATCATGTCACCGATCATGGAATCTGCAGGACCAAAGTTGTTTAGTACAACTTCGTATGCATCCCCGCTGCTATTTCGTTTTTCAATAGCCGTTTTGTACAAACCACCGTCTACCTGAGTACCAAAGTAGCGGTATTCTGCGCCATTAGGAAGATACCCGTAACTGTGCTTGGTAGCTGAATTAATCGTATTTAAAAAGGTCCATACAATATTGTAGTTTACTTCCTGCGTACCATATAGTCCACCCAAGGTCCGTGCAAAAACAAAATTCATTTCCCCATCAGGATAGAAGTTCGCAAAAGCACTGCCCGAATTATAGGGTTTATCCGCTATATAATTGGAAGCATACTGAAAATTCTCGTCAAATTCACGATAGTAATATTTGGACCCGCCGGTTCCCTCATTATCCTGATATAGCTCTATGGAATAGATGTTACCCGTAATAGGGTTTATCCCACTCTCTAAAGGTAGTCCGGTAAAACCTGCAGGGATCTCAGGAAAGAGATAGGCAGCTTCTATAACTATTACATTGACCGTTTTGGTCTTTGTTTTGGTTTCCTGATCTTCATTAGTTACGGTAAGGGAAATGGTATAAGAGCCTCCTGTTTCATAACTAATGGCAGGGTTTGCCTGCTCACTCGTTTCTCCGTTTCCAAAATCGAATAAATAGCTAGTAGCCCCTTCAGAGCAATTGCTGATCTCCAGCATTTCGCCCACATTCAATGTAGTTGAATTGACCTCAAAACAGGCTATTAGGGCCACCCCTCCATCGGGATTATCATCGATGATGTTGGTTGCATCTTTCGAACAAGAAAGAAATAAAATTAGGCATACGCCCAGTAAGTACAGTTTTTTCATAAACATAGATTTGAGGTTCCACGCTTATAAAACGATCTAAACAGGTGTATATTGAAAAAATTAACAGCTTTTCGATGAGATGCACCTGCTCTTAAATACTTGATAATAAAGATATTAGAAACAATGAATGCCCCGTTTGTCGATGCTGTGCCTACTGTAGGGAGCAGAGCAGGGTTTCCCCTTCCTTGGACACTTTCACCAGTCCGTGTGCAGTAAGTCCTTTTATCCCTTTATCCCACGCCTTGTTGCTTAAGGCAGCCTTTTCTTTAAGGGCTGCTAAGGGCGATGGATTATAAGCTTTTAAATGATCCAGGATGATCTTTTCATTCTCGCTGAGGTCTAGTGGTTTCTTTTCCGGACGCATTTGAGGAAAGAATAATACTTCCTGTATGGAGGCATTGTTTGTCATCAGCATTACAAGTCTGTCAACACCAATTCCGATCCCGGAAGTTGGGGGCATTCCATATTCCAGTGCTCTCAGAAAATCCTGGTCGATGAACATTGCCTCGTCATCTCCTTTTTCAGACAATTTTAACTGCTCTTCAAAACGTTCTCTTTGTTCTACGGGGTCGTTTAACTCAGAATAGGCGTTCGCTATTTCCTTTCCATTCACCATAAGCTCAAATCTTTCGGTAAGGGCAGGATTAGTTCGGTGTTCTTTGGTAAGCGGACTCATCTCTTTGGGGTAATCTATAATAAAGGTGGGCTGTATATAGTGTCTTTCGCAGGTTTCCCCAAAGATCTCATCTATAAGCTTGCCCAATCCCATACTGTCATCTACATCAATACCAAGTTTTTTCGCGATCTCACGCACCTCATCTTCCTGCATTCCTGCTAGATTATGGCCCGTATGATCTAGTATGGCTGTTAAGATGGGTATTCTGGGATAAGGGGCCTTAAAATTGATCTCGTTCTTCCCAACCGGGATCTTGGTGCTCCCATTGGCATCCGTGGCTACTTTTTCGAGCAGTTGCTCAGTGATATCCATCATCCAGTTATAATCCTTGTAGGCAACGTAGAGTTCCATAACTGTGAATTCGGGATTATGGGTACGGTCCATTCCTTCGTTTCTGAAGTCTTTCGAAAATTCATAGACACCATCGAAGCCCCCAACAATAAGTCGCTTTAAATATAATTCATTCGCGATACGCAGATATAAGGGTATGTTAAGCGCATTATGGTGGGTCATAAATGGCCTGGCAGCGGCACCACCGGGGATTGGCTGTAAAATGGGGGTTTCCACCTCCAAATAGCCTTTGTCATTAAAAAAATCGCGGATACTATTGGTGATTTTGGTCCTTTTTACAAAGGTTTCCTTCACTTTGGGGTTTACCACCAGGTCCACATAGCGTTGTCTATAGCGCTGTTCCGGATCATTAAATTCGTCAAAAACATGACCTTCCGCGTCTTTTTTCGGAAGGGGTAGAGGTCGGAGCGATTTGCTCAGGATCACAAATTCTTTGACCATCACGGTCTTTTCTCCTACCTGAGTGGTAAATAAGGTGCCTTTTACGCCAATGATATCTCCAATATCCAGTAATTTCTTATAGATCTCGTTATAGAGGGTCTTGTCTTCTCCCGGACAGATCTCATCCCTGTTAAAATAGACCTGTATACGGCCTTCGCTATCCTGGAGTTCTGCAAAAGAGGCTTTCCCCTGAATACGGCGAGACATTAGTCGGCCTGCGATCACCACCTGTTTTCCTTCCACATACTCCTTTTTTATCTGAGATGACATGGTATCTACAGGGTATAAGGCGGCAGGGTAAGGGTTTATCCCCATTTCGCGCAGTTTGGAAAGTTTTTCTCTCCGGATGACTTCTTGTTCAGACAGTTGCATAGACCAAAATTGTGCTGCAAATATAGCTACATACGATTAATGTATCAATCAAAATAACCTATAGAATTCCATATCTTTATAGGAATCGGTGTAACATTTTAACTTTTAGAAAGACCAATAGGTACATCAATCAAAAAATCACTAATCCATGAGCTTTCTTCGGGTATTGCTTGCTATACTATTTCCACCCTTGTCGGTTATTGGAAAGGGCTGTGGCTCTTTTATCATCGTCTTCCTATTAACCTTGTGTGGCTGGGTACCGGGGGTGATCGCTGCCCTTATCATTTTGAATAATCCCAATTGATCCTCGTATCTTTGTAGCCTATGAATAAAAAGGTGGGCATACAGGATCTGGGACTAAAAGACTACAAAGAGTGCTGGGACTATCAGGAACGCTTGTTCCAAGAGACCGTAGATCTCAAGATTAGGAACAGGAGGGAAGGTGCTGCCCTGGAAACTCCCAATCATTTTCTTTTTGTAGAACATCCTCATGTGTACACGCTGGGAAAGAGCGGGGATATGACCAACTTACTGGTCAGTGAAGCAAAATTACGTGAAAAAGGAGCCACTTTTTATAAGATAAACAGGGGGGGTGATATTACCTATCACGGTCCCGGACAGATCGTTGGTTACCCAATCCTGGACCTCGATAATTTTTTTACGGATATCCACAAATACCTGCGGTTGTTGGAGGAGATGGTGATCCTTACCCTGGCCGACTATGGCCTGAATGGGGATCGCTCCCCAGGGGAGACTGGGGTTTGGATAGATGTGGGGACGCCCTTTGCCCGTAAGATCTGTGCCTTGGGTGTGCGTGCCAGCAGATGGGTCACCATGCATGGCTTTGCCTTTAATGTGAATACGGACCTGTCTTATTTTAATATGATGATCCCCTGTGGTATCAAAGGTAAAGGGGTTACTTCGCTCAATGAGGAACTGGGTAAGAAGGAAGTGCCTATGGATGAGGTACGGAAAAAACTTCTGTCGCATTTCGGGAAACTCTTTGAGGCCGATCTGGCATAGAACCATTTCCGCAACTAATTGAAGGTGACTGCAATTCGTGACTAGGCTATAATTTTGCAGAATTTCTGTAACAAATTGGCCAAATATTCGTCTTTACTATGTAGCATATCTATAAATAACTTTAACAATTACAACCATGTCAAACATTAGAACTCAATTTTTCCACAAAGGTATTATGTTGGGTGTTTGTTTAATTGGTGCGCTCATAAGTACTTACTTTCCTATGAACGGCTCAGAAAATACAAAGGAAACACTTCTGGTAGAACATCACATTGAACAGCAATCTAGTGAAGAGGATATCAATATGAAGATGTCATCAGAGAAATCAGACTCTTTACTTTCGGTTGATTGATCTATAACCACATCTAAATAAGACCTCTCATTTGTTGGTTATTTTGTAAAAGCCGTTAATTCTGTACTGCTCATCACGTCCCCTTTCTTTTGATAAGTTTCCTGTTTTACCATGCCCACTCCTTCAGCCAGCCATAGTCTGGAAGGAAAGGTTCTGTTCATCCCCATCGCTTGTGTTTGGCTGTCACTATAGATCACAAAACAGTCAAAAGATCCGGCCGAGGTAGTAATTGTTTCTTTTTTCTCTACTTTTCTATTTAAGATATTTACCACCGTTTTCATATTCATTCCGGCTACACTCATGGTCATGGTTACATTGGCATCTGGCAAAACTTGTCCTACCTCCAGATTGTTAGGTAATTCAATATCTGTTCCTGTTATCTCCATTTCCATATCCCCCATCTGATCGATCATGCTTTCCGGTAGCAACGATTCGTAGTCAATAGACACTTTATTGTCTGTGCAACTAAAGCTGTAGCTTGTATTGTAAATTTCCTTGCCTTTCTCATCTGTCAGTGCAATAGACATTGTTGCCTGGGTAGTTCCCCCGTTATTTACTACTTCCGTAACCTTATAATCGGCGATCCCTTCAGTCTTTCCTTTTTTGTTATAGTTGGTATATTGAAAGGTGGCACCTTCTTCCATGGGGTAGTATTGGCTGCAGTTTTGGCCAAAAACTCCGCCAAAGAAAAATACTATCAAACTAAAACTAACCATTATTTTTTTCATAATTTTTTCACTTAAAACTTCAATTATAGAAGCAGATTATTACCCCTAAAAATACTAAAAAAAAGGTCCTATAGATAGAAAAGCAAACGTTATTATGCAGCATGGAACACCTATACAAACCCTTAATTAATGGTATATACGATCAAAGAGTTCTCCTCAAATTTCCCGACGATCTCAATACTGCGGTCATTGTCCATATCCGTTAGGTCGATATGAGAATTAGAATAAACGGGGAAGTTGGGGAAGAGAATGGCATTGCTGTCAAAGACATAGGCCCGTTGGGTCTGTATATCGGTTACACTCACGTAGATCTTGTCATAGATGTAAAAGATCCGTGGCTTGGTATATACCCCCAGGTCTAAAGATGCTTTGTTGCCTTTAATGCTGAGTTCATTGTCATTCATTAAACTCAGCGTCTTGCTGGTGGCGTCTATCCCGTGGTCCTCGTTGAGATTAAATCTGGTTTTGGTAATTTTCCCCTTGGAATCAACCGCGAATAATGTTCCGGTCTTATCAGTAACTATAAATCTATTGTTGTTGAGGTATACTTCATTCTCAGAAAATTCGATCTTCTCAGAAACCCCCACCCTGGTGCTGCCTGTCCTGTTCAGGATTTTTAGAGTACCATCTGCCAGCATAAACACCAAATAATCCCTGGACCCAATACGGAAGTGCTTGGGGGGATGCAGAATGGCACTTTCAGCATTGGTGTATGCAAAGCCTTTTACAATCTGTCCTTTGCCATTGAACATTTGTATTTCCTTGCCCTGGGTAACAACAAACCTATAATTCCGGTTGTTTTCATAATCAAAAACAGCCAGCGGATTTAAGGCCGCCCCTGAGAACGATTTATTGAAGGGGGCTACTTCCTTCCCATTTCTGTCGAGCACCAAAAATTGATTATTTGTAGTAAATGCCAGTTGGAGTCGGCCGTTTTTAAAGAGGTCTATTTGTTCAATACGCCCCTGAACACGTCCCTCCAATTTTTTCTTCCACAAGATCTTTCCTGCTGTAGAGATGAGGTAGAGGTGGTTCTCAACATCCTGTACCACGATTTCTTTTTTGTTGTTTCTGTGATCTGTGACAAATTGTGGCACGTTGGCCAGGGCCGCATCTAATTGCACAGTAAAAAGGGGTGATACTGAGTTTCTTGTTCGTACTGTTGATTTTCTCTTCACAAAGGAATTGAGATGATAGAAGCTTCGATCTGCCACCACCTGGAACGCCACAACATGGTCTGGGAATTTGGCTTCCCGGTATTGCAGCATCAGGCTCTGGGGTAGATATTCGCTAATAACAGACTCCAGCTTTTTATTATTGGCAATAAAAAGCAGGCTGGAGGCCTCTGCTAACTCTGTTTTGGCACTGCTATAGACCGAAGAGCTATCAAAAGTTCGTTCGCCATTGATATCCCGGAGTATCAATTCCAGAAAACTCTTTGATTCACTAAAGATAAATGCATTGTCCAGAATAGTATAATGAGTGATCTTAAAATTCTTTATCAAGGAAGGAAATGCATTCTCCATCAATGGGAGGTTATTTACTATTCCAACTTCCTTCCCCTGATATTCATAAACGGAAGTGCGGTTTTCATACAAGAACTCTGAAAGGGCAGAACCTCCATAGGTATTTAATAGGATGGCTTTATTCCTGTCTTTGTAGACCACACCAACTTCTTCAAGAGTTTGGAATAGGGAGTCTGAAGTGTTTGTATTTGGGAACTGATTCTTTTGATTGGATGCAAAAACTGTATAATCCGAAAAGGAAATAGAAAGAAGTCCATCCGCTTCCTCCGGGGCCAGATTTGCCAAACTATTAACCACAGGCTGGGTATTGGCAAACAGGGATAAGAAAGCTGGGGTACTATCCTGCACAATCCCTACGCCACTCCATTGCAAAAGACTTTGAGAAACACTGAGATCCAGGGCCATCCATGTGGCAAGATCGGACCATTGCGGGGTATCCTTAGTATCTGTTGTATGCCGGGTAATGGAATCTGCCTTTCTGGTATTGATAAATAAGGAAGCAGATTTCCCGGAGACGGTGGTTTTAAAAAGAGATTTCAGGTCCTGATTAGGGGTATTCTCGGGAATGTTCAGTATGATACTTGCCAGGGACAAGGAGTCAGTACTGAC
>NZ_CAMYKH010000005.1:16845-64113 GCF_947258935.1 uncultured Muriicola sp. | reverse complement strand
TTTATGCTTAACTGCATTTTTTAAAGCTTGCTGAACGCTGGTAGGCGGCATAAAGGGCGATTGCCCAAATCCAAATTGGAATAAGTTTCGGTTTTGGGCCGCCATTCTTTTGGTTTGGGTATTTATAAGTAATGTTTGTGATTCTTCTACTTCTCTGTACATATTGAACTATCAAATCTAATTTCAACACTCTTTTACACGGTTCTTTAATATAATGACAAGCCAAAGGGCAGACCATTTCTCACTTACGGTTTCTACTTTAAACTCTTCAATAAGATATTGAAGGTAATAATACCTCATAAGATTACTATCAAGTTTGTTAAAATCTGGCAGTTTTTTTGATTTGAGGTATTACTTCATCCTCTGCCATAGCAGCAAATTGTAGTTCTGTATTAAGGCAAAATAATCGGTTACTTGCCAGAGATCCAGTGGCGGGCTGCTGCTTCGTCTTCAAACCCCCTGAAATGCCAGTCTGAATTTAAGTTCCTGGAGATTTCCACATACTTTTCTATCTTGTTCCTGATCTTAACATCCCTGGCTATATAGGCCATCTTAAGCCTTCGTATTACCCTACTGGCAGCCACATCATTTACCGAAACTTCTACTATGTCTATTGGTTTCCATTCGACACTTGTAGTTTCGAGGGTATGAACTAGCTGATATTTTGCAGTTTTAGACCTGGGATCGCCAAAAAATATCTCATTGGCTTCCCAAATTTCTCGTGAGGTCACAAAGTCGTAGAACTCCCATTTAATTCCTTCTTTTTCCCAAATAGTTCGAAAAGGCATAAGCTAATAAATTTAATATAGACTAAAATATAGGTGCATGGTTTTTAGCAAGTCATACTTTATGACATTGTTTAAATAAAAAATAGACCAGCCAAAATTTATGGTTTGATCCATTTAGTACAAAAGTACAATCATTGAAGCCGAAAATTTGCCCTCAACTATCCTACACTTAAAGATACTCAAAAAGACCCAAAAGTTCAAAGAAATCAGTGATCTATTCCTCAAGAAGGATAGGTAATTTTCGCTAAAAGTCCCGATAATTACCGGCTAAATATTTATTGGCCTTGGCTTCCTTAAACCGGGCTGTTTTATTATCCCAATGTAATTTTCGATTTGGAAATTGTCCGGCGATAACTCCCAGCAAAATGGTTTCCGTTAGTCGGGCAGAGTATGAAAATGGAGCCGTGCAGGTATCTGTCCCTAAACAGGCATCCACGAACTGATGATAGTGCTTATGACCTTCCAGGCCGTAGTCTCGCACGGGTTCACCTATCTGACCTGACAGTTCAAAAGGGGTTACGTCTATATCCTGATATTCCCCATCCACAATATGCCTTGGTAATTCCATAAAATGAGGTAAGAGCAATCTTCCTTTTTCTCCAATGAACATGGCCCCCTGTAGTGGAAGTTTTTCTTTGTTGGGTAATTTAAGATCCTTATGCATGGCAGGGGCACCTTTCCCGTCATACCATACCCATTTCAAGGTTTCGGCAGTATACGGTGTCCCGGGAAATTCATAGGTTACGGTATTTCGTTCAGGGTATCCAAAATCATTAGGTCTGCGGCATTGGTTCTTTACGGTAAAAGGCACATCTAACTGTAGCGCGTTATAAGGGGTGTCAAAAATATGCACTCCCATATCCCCTAAGGTACCGCAACCAAAGTCTACCAGCTTCCGCCAATTGGCAGGATGGTATACCTGATCTTTATAAGGCCTGGTTGCAGAGGTTCCCAACCATAAATTCCAATTCAGATTAGGTGGTATAGGATCCGTACCTGTTGGTGCCGGACCATCATATCCCCAATTCTTGGGTGACCAGGCACGGACACAAGAAACCTTCCCAATGATCCCTGATTGGATCAGAAGGGTGGCTAATTTATAATCGTAAAAAGAATGCACCTGAATACCCATCTGGGTTATTAGATTCTTTTCTTCTGCCAGTTTACGCATCGCCCTAACTTCTGCGACATGATGAGCTAGTGGTTTTTGACAATAGACGGGTTTATCTAATTGCATGGCCAGCATTGAAGCAGGGGCGTGTGTATGATCTGGAGTAGAGACGATCACAGCATCTATATCATTCGCCATATCCGAAAAGAGCATACGATAATCTGCAAAAACCCTTGCTTTTGGATGAAGAAGTTTAGCGGCTTCCAGATTCTTGGTGTCCACATCACAAAGCGCTACTACCTCAACCATTTTATGCGAGGAAACAGATTTCAGATCTTCCGCTCCCATTCCCCCTACGCCGATATGGGCGGTTCGCAATTTTTTATCCTGATTTATTCCCCACATGGAGGAAGGTAACAAGGAGACCGAAGAGGCCACCGCCGTATTCTTTAAAAAATCTCTTCTTTTCATGGTAAGTGTAGTTAGTTAAATATTTTAAAAGCAAAAAAAAGCCAAAGGTGATAGATCAAAATACTCTTGCATAGCGCTTTAAAGATAACTAATTCGAATGAACTCAAATGGACTATTAGGCATGAGTAGCCTCCGTAAAAAATAAGGGATATATTTCTTCTTCCAGGACTATCTGTATCCTGGGGTCTGTACAATTGATCAGCAAGGCTATGACCACCTCCTCATGGGGATATACAAAGAAATTGCTATAGCCGCCTATCCCATTGCCCACATGGCCTATGAACGGTCGACCCTTGGAATCTTCACTTACCTGCCATCCCAAGCCATAGTAGGTTGAATTTCCATTTATCCATTGAGGAGTAAGGAATTGTGTCATGATCTCTGCAGGGATCAAGGCATTTTCCAGACTAGCTTGCCCCAGTTTTGCCAGATCTTCTGAGGTAGAAAGATAGCCTCCCCCGGCCAATTTATATTGATTATCTACCGGAATAGCCAACCGAAAGCCAGATCTTCTCCTTGTATAGGGTGTAGCCTTGTTCCTTCTGGAAACCTCCGGATATTCTACATGAGTGGAATGCATTCCCAAAGGATCTAAAACTTCCTTTTTGACATATTCCGAAAAGGGTATTCCGCTCACCTCCTCCATGGCAAGCGAGATCATAACCCAATCAAAGCTCGTGTATAAATAATCCGTCCCTGGTGGAAATTCTAAAGGATCATCCTGAAAAATCTTTAAACTTTCCTTTATGGAATAGGGTTGGTTCAAGGCGTATTCCTTGCCGCGATACCCGCGTATTCCGGCAGTATGAGAGGCGAGTTGCCGAATCGTAAAATCAAATTCTTTTTTGGGGAAATAAGGTACATATTTGTAGAAGGAAGTATCCAGATCGATCTTCTTATCTGCTACCATTTTGGCCAGCGCGATGGCAGCAATAGGTTTGGAGGCACTGGCTATCCTAAAAAGAGTCTTCCCAGGATCAACCTCTATTTTTTTATCTAAATCAGCATACCCATACCCTTTTTGGAAGAGCTTCTCTCCTTTTTTAAGTACAGTTATAGACATGCCGGGAACCTTGCCGGTATCGACGAATTCTTGCATCAGGGCATCAAAAAGTTTTATGTTTCCCTTATTCCCTGGGATCTCGCCTGTAGCATCAGAAAAGAAAAGTTGCCTTATGTATGATATAAGTCCCATTTTGGTACTACTCCTTAAAGATCAATCGCCCTCTGTACAATTCTTCCACTGCTACAGAATCTGGCCGATTAAAGCTCAGCACATCTCCTGTTCCTCTGATCACCCCCCGAAGTATTAGTTGCGGATTTACCAGCATATCATTGCTTCCTCTATGGTTGATGATCATCTCTTGTACAATTAGTTCCTCCGCCTCTATCCTGGAATCTCCTGCCCATATATTAGCATTAAAGCGCTGCGTACTGCCTCTTAATTTAAAATAAGCAATTCCGTTGGCTACGAGTGTCAGATTCTGTGTGGCAAGGTCGAGATCAAAAGACCCATCAGTTGTTTCAGATTCCGTATTGCTAAAACTTTCGGAGATCAATTGCAATTCAGGAAATGTAAGTGTGCCTTCACTCCTGACGGGCCAACCTGTACTGCTTCGTATCTCATTAATGTTAGGAGAGGTTACAAAGATCTTTGTGATCCCGTATTCCCGGAAAAGGTTACAGTTGTTGGTATTGCGAACAACCAGCCTGCCGCCCTCAACTTCAGCAGTTACTTCCGAACGCAAAAACTCCCCGGTTTCAATGACCACTTCCTGCACCAGACCTTCACTCAAGACGAGTTCTATATTCTCAAAAACAGTGATCTTCTCAAAGTTGGGCAGGCTCACCTCTTCTCGTACCAAATCTCCGGCGTTCTGGAAGCAATCGGGTACATTGTCTCCATTGCACCCCGTGATTAGAAGCGCAAAGAAACCAAAAAAAGTTATAAATGTAAGCTTGTTCATATTAATTGACTCCTCATGTTTCACAAGCGGATTCCCACACCAATTTCCACCGCTTCGGCTTTGGCAGCATGCGATTTAAGAGTGACTGCTGCAAACCATTTTTCTCCAAAATATCGCTTAAGCCCAACGCGATTATAAACCTTTCCTTCAAAATCGAACGGGTAATACACATAATACCCCAATTGAGTAATAATGCTCATCTTGTTAATAAAAAACTCATGTCCTAAAAAGATCCCTACCCGCTTAAAATCATCATTTGGATCTACATTGAGTTCAGGAAATGAAACAGCCTGATATCTAATCAGGTCCTTAAGAAAGTTAGAAAAAAAGATGTCTGTTCCCAGCTGTATGGAACTTAACCTTCCTATTCGTTTGTCCGCATAAGCAGATAGAATATAAAAAGGGTACTGCCCGGAATTAATTACATCGCTCTCATTGATCCCCGTTCTGAAGACCAGATTGGCTTTTATTGGCTCCTTTACAAACTCTTGTTCTCCTTGTTTGACAAACTCTAGAGTCTCTCCGCCTTGCAGATCATAAACCAGTCCGGCATTAAAGGCAAATGTGTTCGTAGAAGTATTGGGCGCCTTTACATTGGCATTGGAGTAATGCACAACAGAAATCCCTGCTTTTATTCCTAATCTCTCGAATATTTTTTCTTTTTGATAATTCATCATGAGATAAGTAGAGCTCAACAGATGAGTGCCATAGGCGTTATTCCTAAAATTCTCCGTCTTATCATAAGGATTGGTATTATAGGCCACTCCTTGTCCTATTCTAAACTGCAGGTTTCTCTTTAGTAGATAAAAATTGTAATGGGCATAGATCCCAAGATTATGACCCAAAGTAGGGTTGTTCATATCCTGATACACCATGGAAAAACCTGTATCCGGATAATTGAATTTTTCTTCCCAGCCTTCGTAACCAAAGGTTTGTTTACTGAACCCCAAAATAACCCCTGAGGGATGTTCACTTATCAAATGGGAAATGTCTGTATTGTGTAAAAGTATGGAGCCGTAGAAAGAGCTAAGGTCAACCGTCCATTTATGAGGTATATCCGCCTCCTGCGAAAAGCATCCCCAACAATAAAGCAGGCAGAAAATTAGGGTTCTGATATTCATGGGGTGTAAAAATAGGAATTATTCGGACGATGGATCTAGCCTTAGCGGGAAACTATTTTCCTTTAGAAAACAGCTTTTGCGATCTCCTGAATATTATCGCTCTTACCCATAGAATAATAATGCAACACAGGAACTCCGGCAGCTTTGAGTTCATTAGATTGAGTAATGGCCCATTCGATCCCAAGCTCACGTACTTCCTTATTGTTCTTACATTTCTCTACTCCATCAATAAGGTCTTGTGGAAGATCTATCCGGAAAACCTGGGGAAGAAGCTGTAAATGTCTTTTTACCGCAATGGGTTTAATTCCCGGGATGATGGGAACGGTAATCCCTATTGCCCTTGCCGCTTTCACAAAATCGAAGAATTTTTGATTGTCAAAGAACATTTGGGTTACAATGTAGTGAGCGCCCAGTTCAACTTTCTTCTTCAACCATTTAAGATCTGTTTGCAAAGAGGGAGCCTCCATGTGTTTTTCGGGGTACCCGGCTACTCCAATACAGAAATCTGAACAATTATCAGTCTCTATCACCTCATGCAAATATTTACCGTCATTGAGATCATGGATTTGAACAACCAGATCTGATGCAAAATTATGCCCCCCTTTGGTTGGTTCAAAATAGGTCTCCTCTTTCATGGCATCACCTCGCAGCGCCATCACATTTTCAATTCCCAGATAATGGCAATCTACCAAAAGATACTCTGTTTCCTCCTTTGTAAATCCACCACATAACACGTGGGGTATAGTATCCACATCGTATTTGTGTTTTATAGAGGCACAAATACCAACAGTGCCGGGACGCATTCTGGTTAATTTCTTATCGAGCAGGCCGGCTCTGTCTATATATACATATTCTTCTCTGGAGGTTGTTACATCCACAAAAGGCGGATTGAACTCCATGAGTGGATCAATATTGTCATACAATTCCTGTATGCTTCTACCTTTTACGGGGGGTATGATCTCAAAGGAAAAGAGAGTGCTTCCTTTCGATTTTTCTATATGTTCGGTTACTTTCATGCTTTTTACATTCTTTTATTCTTCCACTAAATTAGGAGCAAGCCATTTTTGGGCCATTTCAAGGGAAATACCCTTTCTTTTGGCATAGTCCTTCAACTGATCCTGCCCTATTTTCCCTAGGCCGAAATACCGCGCTTCAGGATGAGCAAAATAATATCCGCTTACACTTGCGGCAGGCCACATAGCGAGGCTTTCTGTAAGTTTTACTCCTATAGATTGCTTTACCTTCAGCAGCTCCCAAATAGTCTCTTTTTCCAGGTGATCCGGACAGGCAGGGTAGCCAGGTGCAGGTCGGATTCCTTTGTACGCTTCTTTGATCAACTCTTCATTACTGAGTGTTTCTTCTGCCGCATATCCCCAGTGATTTGTTCTAACTTCGAGGTGCAAATATTCTGCAAATGCCTCCGCCAATCGGTCCGCCAGGGCCTTTATCATGATAGCATTATAATCATCCATTGCCTTCTCATACTCCTGTGCCAATTCCTGAGTTCCAAACCCGGCTGTTACACAGAAACAACCTATATAATCCTTAGCTCCATCTTTTTTTGGTGCCATAAAATCGGCCAGAGCTAGATGTGGAACCCCTTTCTTCTTTTTAAGTTGCTGTCTCAGTGTATGGAAGATGAATTTCTTGCCCGAAACGGGATCTATTACTTCAATATCATCTTCGTTGATCGTATTTGCACTGTAAATTCCAAAAACAGCCTTTGCTTGCAGTAATTTTTTTTCGATGATCTCATCGAGCATCTTTTGAGCATCCTTAAAAAGTTCAGTTGCTTGTTCCCCAACCACAGCATCCGCTAGTATTTCGGGATATTTACCATGAAGTTCCCAACTTCGGAAGAAGGGTGACCAATCTATAAAAGGTCGCAATAGCTTCAGATCCAATTCTTCTATAATCTGAGTCCCTAACTTCTTCGGCTTTACAATTTTAGAAGTCTTCCATGAGAGGAACTTCTTGTTCTTACGGGCATCATGGATAGAAATGTATTCCTTCCGTTTCCCTCGTTCCAGGAATTTATTACGAAAAGATTCGTACTCTGATTTTAGTTGCTCTTTATATCCCTGAGAGCGCTCCTTTTGCAGCAGGTCGCCAACAACAGTCACTGCTCTGGAGGCATCATTTACATGTACAACTGCCGCCCCATACTGTGGATCTATCTTAACAGCGGTGTGTGCCTTACTTGTAGTAGCGCCCCCTATCAACAAGGGCACTGTAATATTTTTGCGTTGCATTTCCTTAGCCAAAAATACCATTTCATCGAGGGAGGGTGTAATTAAGCCACTCAAACCAATGATATCTACCTGTTCTTCTATCGCTTTCTGAATGATCTTTTCCGGAGGCACCATCACCCCAAGGTCTATGATCTCATAGTTGTTGCAGGCCAGGACCACACTCACAATGTTCTTCCCAATATCGTGCACATCGCCTTTTACCGTCGCCATCAGAATCTTTCCTGCTGCCCCTCGCGAAGTGGCATCCTTAGAGGCCTCAATAAAAGGAGTGAGATGGGCAACGGCCTTTTTCATCACCCGGGCCGACTTCACCACCTGGGGAAGAAACATTTTGCCGCTTCCAAACAGATCGCCTACGACATTCATCCCATTCATCAAATGACCCTCGATCACTTCAATGGGTTTGGTTGCCAATTGACGAGCCTCCTCCACATCGGCCACAATATATTGGTCTATTCCCTTTACAAGAGCCCTGGTTATTCTGTCTTGCAGCCCTTCTTCTCGCCACGAAAGATCTTGTTTGTTCTCACGGGTCTTACCTACAACTTTTTCCGCAAATTCCAATAAGCGTTCTGTAGCATCGGGCCTTCTGTTTAGTATTACATCTTCTACCTGTTCCAGGAGATCTTTAGGAATGTCATCGTAGACTTCAAGCAAGGCAGGGTTTACAATACCGATATTCATCCCGGCCTTTATGGCATGGTACAAAAAGACCGAATGCATGGCTTCGCGTACCGTATCATTCCCCCTGAAACTAAAGGAAACATTACTTACGCCGCCACTTACGCTACAATGAGGAAGATTCTCCCTTACCCATTTGGTAGCCTCAATAAAATCTACCGCGTTGCGATTGTGTTCATCCATACCTGTTGCCACAGGAAAAATATTTAGGTCGAAAATGATATCTTCCGGTGGAAATTTCACTTTGTTCACCAGAATGTCATAAGATCTGCTGGCAATCTCAAGTCGGCGATCGTAATTATCTGCCTGTCCTTTCTCATCAAAAGCCATAACAATCACCGCAGCTCCGTAGCGACGAATTAGTTGAGCCTGTCTGATGAATTCCTGCTCCCCTTCTTTTAGGCTGATAGAATTAACGACGCATTTTCCTTGTACCACGCGCAAACCAGCTTCAATGATCTCCCACTTAGAACTGTCTATCATGATGGGAACCCTGGCAATATCGGGTTCTGCGAGGATTAGATTTAAATATTTCACCATGGCTTCCTTCCCATCAATAAGGCCATCATCCATATTCACATCAATGATCTGTGCCCCACCCTCTACCTGGTGTCTGGCAATATCAACGGCTTCATCGAATTTTCCTTCTTTGATGAGTCGGAGGAATTTACGGGATCCGGCTACATTGGTACGTTCTCCTACATTTATAAAATTGCTTTCCGGTGTAACAATCAGAGGTTCCAGGCCCGCAAGTTTTAGGTGCTTTTTATCCACATTCCTGTCTTCTGAAGACAGAAAAGAGGGTGGATCTTGCACGATATGTTGCTTCTTTGGATTCATACGGAGATCAAACATTTTCTGGGTGCAAATTCTTGGACCAATTTAGCGATGGCCTTAATATGAGCAGGCGTTGTTCCGCAGCATCCTCCCACAATATTTACAAGGCTTTTCTCCAAATACTCATTTATCTGAAAGGCCATCTCCTCCGGACTCTGATCGTATTCCCCAAAGGCATTTGGCAAGCCCGCATTGGGATGGGCAGATACTGCCAAAGGCGTTTTAGCCGATAATATTTCCAGATGGGGAACGAGTTGACTTGCCCCGAGTGCACAGTTAAAACCGACGGATAAAAAAGGGATATGTGATACAGATATTAGGAAAGATTCGGCTGTCTGACCAGATAAGGTTCGGCCCGAAGCATCTGTTATGGTTCCACTGATCATAATTGGTACTGAAATACCTCTTTCCTCCTTAACTTCTTCAATTGCGAACAAGGCAGCTTTCGCGTTCAGCGTATCAAATACAGTTTCTACTAATAAAAGATCAACTCCTCCATCTAGCAGGGCCTCCACTTGTTCCCGATAAGCAAGGCGTAGATCCTCAAAAGAAACTGCCCGAAAACCGGGGTCGTTAACATCCGGGGACATACTGGCCGTTTTATTCGTTGGGCCTATGCTGCCAGCTACAAAGCGTGGCTTTTGGGGTTCCCTGGCAGTGCATTTTACAGCTACTTCTTTTGCGATCCTGGCCGACTCAAAATTCAATTCATAGACCAAGTCTTCCATATGATAATCGGCCATGGCTATGGAGGTTCCTGAGAAGGTATTAGTTTCCACGATATCTGCACCTGCTTCAAAATATTTCTGATGAATTTCGGCTATTGCCTGTGGCTGGGTAAGAGACAACAGATCATTATTCCCCTGTAATGGATGGGGCCAGTCTTTGAATCGAACTCCCCGAAAATCAGTCTCCGTAAATTTATATTGCTGAAGCATTGTACCCATGGCGCCGTCTAACACAAGGATACGTTCCTCTAAAAGTTCTTCAATTCTTTTCATCATCGTTATTTATCAAATACATATACTGTGAAACATACACAACCGCTTAGGTAAATATGTTTCAGGCTCGAAAGTATTTTGTATCAAGAATGGAAATAAGCAGAAATGCTTAATTGTACGTTATCTGTCACGCCCAGTGCGTAATAGAATGTAGCACCTTCTTTAGTAGCTAAAGGGTTGCTAAGGTTTCACCGGGTCTAGTCCCTCCACCTTTCTTGATAACAAATTTCATTGTGTATATGAACTGTCACAAAGAAACACCACAATGGCAATAAAAACAAGTAAATGGGATTATTTTTACCTCGATGGCATTGAGCGCGATCGTCAGTAATAGTCGTAGGTTTTACCTAATTTTCATCTTCAACCAAGGTTTGTGTAAGCTCATTCATCTTTTCCATCTTGTATTCAAAGGAACCTCGAAGTGTTTTTCTGTAGATATTAAGGTTTTGAACCAGGATGCTAATATCATCTGGAAGAATATCCTCAAAAAATTGTCTTAGACGCTTGGCAGTTGTTGGTGATTTACCATTTGTAGAAATGGCCACTTTTACATGACCTTTTGTAACAATACCTCCCATATAAAAATCGCACAAAGGAGGGTTATCTGCTACATTTACTAATATGTTGCGTTGACGGCAATCTCGATAAATACGCTGATTGACCTCTTTATCATCTGTGGTAGCGATCACAATATGTTTCCCTTCTAATTGTTTGGGATGATACTCATCCTTTAATCTTAGTACCGGATATTGCTTAGCAAGTTTGGTAGTTTCCGGTCTGTAAAAAGGAGCTACCATGGTTACTTGTGAATCGGGACTCGATTTTAGCAAAAAGCGCAATTTTTCTTCAGCAACAAATCCTCCGCCGACAATAAGAATCTCTAATTGCCTGGTTTTTAAGAATATGGGATATAAATTATTTCGTTCCATTAAATGGCTATTTCTGAGATTACTTCTTGTTGTATTTGCAAAAGTTGTGTTCTGTGTCTAACTACTTCACCAATGACTATAATGGCCGGATTGCTTAATTGCTCTTTTTCTACTATTCCCAGGATATTCCCTACAGCACCCACACCTATTTTTTCATCTTCTCTGGTACCGTTCTGGATGATTGCTACCGGTAGTGCTGATTTTCCTTCCGATTCAAAAATATGAACGATCTCTGCTAATTTGCCCATCCCCATTAGGATGACCACTGTGGCAGTTGACTTCGCGGCCAAAGCTATATCATCGGACAATTGATGACTTCTTGTGGTACCTGTAATTACCCAAAAACTTTCGGATGATCCACGTTTGGTTACCGGGATATTTTGAGAAGCAGGAACAGCTATACAAGAGGATATACCAGGAACAGCAGATACTTCCACACCTCTGGCAGCGGCGTATTCTATCTCTTCTGCTCCTCTGCCAAAAACAAACGGATCACCCCCTTTTAATCTTACAACATGGCCATGGGTGTTCGCTCTACTAACGATTAGTTCATTGATCTGTTCCTGCTGATAGGTATAACAACCGCGTCGCTTACCAACAAAAATATGTTCTGCTTTTGTAGCATATTTTAATAGGCCAGGGTGTACCAGGGCATCATATAAAACAACATCTGCCGTTTCTAAGGCTTTTATTCCTTTTAAGGTTATAAGATCCAGATCTCCTGGTCCGGCACCTACTACTGTAAGTTTGTTGTCACTACGCATGTTCCAATTCCAGTTTTCGGTAGGCTTTTGCCTTGCTAATAAAATCTTTGGCTTCCACCCAATAGGAATGGGCAAATATAGAAGTTGGAGCGTTGCTGTTTAGTTGCAATACCTTTGCTTCAAAGCTAGTATCTAACTGTAACTTTTGAGTTGAAGTTAGATATATATCAAAATCCTTTATAATACTGGCATGGGTATTTGTGCTTGTATCCTCTGATGTCAATAAAGCTTTAGCCGCATTGATCATTGCGCTGTATGAATAATATATACTGGCTGCCCACTTTTCTTCTTTGAGGGCCTCACATGATTCTTCCAACTTTTCGTCGCATTCCAGGAGTAAAGTGGCCACCAGATCGATCACAACCCCTGCACATTCTCCAATACCAATAGCTTTCTTGTATTTCTGATCTGCTCCCCAATCCACAAAATCGGAATTGGTCAAATGATCTGTATTTATCAAAGGTTTTAATAGCTCATAGAAATACATTTGTCCCTTTTCTGCATAGTAGGAGTGGTACGGTTCACCTTTTCCATTCGTTTCATAATCATCCAGAATTAATCTTAAGGCCTGAGGACCTCTTTTACTAGGGATCTTGCATACTTTATCGGCAAAAATTCCCTCTCCATTTCCAAGATTACCTCCTCCTAAAAGTACCTGCAGGGCCGGAGCAACACGTTTGTCTGGAGTTCTGATAGACATGCCCTGGAATCCTATATGAGCCATGGTATGTTGTCCACAGGCGTTCATACACCCACTAATTTTTATCACAACATCAGAATTACCCGCATAGTGTGGATACTCTAACCTTAGGATCCTTTCCAATTCAGCAGCTATTCCGGTACTGCTGGCAATTCCGAGATTACAGGTATCTGTTCCGGGGCAAGCAGTAATATCTATGGCTTTATTATACCCTATATCAGATAATCCAAGGCGTTGTAATTCGTTAAAAAAGAAAGGAAGGGAAGTTATTGGCACAAAAGGGATAAGGATATTTTGGCGTAAGGTTAATCTCATTTCCCCGGCGGCATATGTCTCCACCAGATCGGCAAGTTGCCTGGCCTGATTCGTATAGAAATCACCCAGGAATACTTTTATACCAATAGCAACAAAACCTGGTTGTTTCTGAGCAATTATATTGGCCGATTTCCATTCTTCAAAAAGTATCTTGTTTTCCAAATGAACTGCAGGTGCTTTTTTTGCTTCCTTTGGGTTGGAAGGATTTGGATCTATAAATAGAGTGTCAATGGGAACTGCATTCTCCTCCAGTTCCAGTAATTCGCGGAACTTTTCAAGCCCCAGATCTTTCATCAGAAACTTCATACGCGCCCTGGCCCTGCTCTTGCGTTCACCATGACGATCAAAAACACGAAGGACTGCTTCCATGATAGGGATGATTCGCTCTGACTCCAAAAAATCGAAGAGTACATCGGCATGCCTTGGTTGAGAGCCAAGACCACCACCGATCATAACCTTAAATCCCGAAACACCATTTTGAATTTTAGCAATAAAACCAAGATCATGCATATAGGAAAGTCCGGTATCTGATTCGGAAGAAGAAAAAGAAACCTTAAACTTACGACCCAGTTCCTGCCCAACGGGGTTTCTTAAAAAGTACTCGAATAGTGCCTGGGCGTAAGGGGATACATCGAAAGGTTCGGCGGGGTCAATTCCGGCCAGCTCACTTGCAGTGACATTTCGTACGGCATTACCACATGCTTCCCGTAAGGTAACCTTATCCTTCTCTAGCTCTGCCCAAAGTTGAGGAGTTCTATCCAGGTCTACGTAATGGATTTGAATATCCTGTCTGGTAGTGATATGCAACCTGCCAGTAGAATATTCATCGGCTACATCGGCAATACGATGCAATTGCTGAGCGCTGAGTTTCCCATAGGGAATCTTGATCCGGACCATCTGTACTCCTGGTTGCCTTTGCCCATATACACCGCGAGCCAAACGAAGGCTTCTGAATTTTTCCTCATGAAGTTCGCCCTCCTTATAGGCTCTTATCTTGGCTTCTAATTCCAGGATATCCTTTTCTACTAGTGGATCCTCTATTTCCGATCTAAAGCTTTTCATAGTATCCTATTTATCCTATTCTTTTTATAGGTTTTACTGCAAATTAATGCTTTACGTTTGTGGCTGATTTTAATTAACTACAGGTGTATTCCACATTCCCGGTTTTGGAGCACCTTTGTAGGATCGTAGTAGTTTTGCTCGTTGGGAAGCTGATGTTGTCTTAGATAGGCCTTTAATTGAGCATCATTCCAATGATAGAAAGGACTTACCTTTAATATTCCCTCCTTACTGATACTTAGCATGTCCAGGCTATCACGGAAGGCGGTCTGCCCTTTGCGTATGTTGGTGAACCAAACATCGGGTTGGTGTTCCTTGATGGCCCTTCGAAACGGTTCTAGTTTTACTTGCCTGGTAAATTCGGTATGTCTGGGATCGTCAATATCCGGGATCCCCATAAGAACATCTCTCCTCGCTCTAGTTTGTTTAGGAACATAGATCTTCATATTAAGATCGAGAGATTTCATAACCTCATCGGCATGTGTATAGGTAGCTTCTGTATTGTATCCGGTATCGCACCATATTACGGGTACGTCCTTTTTTACAGCCGTTACGGCGCGTAAAATAGAAGCAGAAAAAGGTCCAAAATTTGTAGTTACAATAGGACTCCTGGCATAATCCAGGGCCCAGCCTATGATCTCTTCCGTTGGGATTCCTCTGAATTGTGCATTTAAGTGTTCTAAGTGCTGATCTGTAAACTTCATGGAGCAAACTCTTTTACTATAATTACTTATATTATATACCCTATAGTTTTACTAGGTTAATCAAAAGTAGCATTTATTATTGATGCAGTTGCTAAAATATTTGATCTTTTAACAATTCACCCTATAGTTTTAGTAGATTAATAAAAATATTATTGATTCACTTGGATATTTTCAGTAGAAATATAGACCTATTAGGAATATGGCACCTAGTTTAGGAGATCTGCAAGGGTAGTATTCCGATAAACATCCAGGGCACTATCCCGTACCTTAAGCATTAGTTTATGAACTGAACAACTTTGCTCATCCGGGCAATCCTCACATTTCTCGTAAAAATTAAGGCTTACGCAAGATACCATGGCAATTGGGCCCTCGAGGACTCGCATTACCGTGGTCATAGGTATTTCAGAAGGATCTTTTATCAGGTAATAGCCCCCGCCCTTGCCTTTTTTGGACCCCAGATATCCTGTTCGGCGTAAGGTGAGTAGTATACTTTCCAGGAATTTTTGTGATATATTTTCATGATTTGCAATCTCAGCAATAGCAATAGGATTACGGTCTTTCTGATTTCCCAGAAATGTTAAGGCCTTTAGGCCGTATTTGGTCTTTTTGGAAAGCATGCAGCTAATATAACTAAAAGCAGGGAATCAATTCCTCAGGAAATAGTATCTAACGCCTGTGATACATCGCCAATAATATCTTCAATATGCTCCAGACCAACCGAGATCCGAACCATACCATCGGTAATTCCGCTTTCCTTTCGCTCTTTTTCGGAAAGTTTACTATGAGTAGTTGAAGCCGGGTGAGTCACAATACTCCTTGAATCGCCCAGATTAGCCGAAAGCGATAACAGTTTGATGGCATCAAAAAACTTCTGGCCAGCCTGTACTCCTCCCTTTATTTCAAAAGAGACCACACAACCGCCAGCAGTCATTTGTTTTTTGGCTAATTGGTACTGAGGATGTGACGGCAAGTAAGGGTATTTTACCCACACCACCTTCGGATGAGCCTCCAAAAATTGGGCTACCCCTAGAGCATTACTGCAATGCCTGTCTACCCGTACGGCCAGGGTTTCCAAACTTTTTGAAAGCACCCAGGCGTTAAATGGCGAGAGCGACGGGCCGGATATTCTGGCGAACCTGTAGATCTTGTCAATTAAATCTGCACGACCTACAGTAATCCCCGCTAAGACCCTACCCTGACCGTCCATAAGTTTGGTTCCGGAATGGATCACCAGGTGGGCACCAAATTTGATAGGTTGCTGTAAATAAGGCGATGCAAAACAATTATCCACGATAAGTAACAATCCGTGTTTCTTTGCAATGGCCCCAAGCCGTTCCAGATCAACAAGATCTACTCCCGGATTCGTTGGCGATTCTGCATAGATCACTTTGGTGTTTGGGGTTATAAGCTCTTCTACTTTCTCTAAATCATCGATCTTGAAATAGGTATGTGAAATTTGCCATTTTGGAAAGAACTGGGTAAACAGGCTATGAGTAGATCCAAAGATGTTGCGGGCAGACAAAATATGATCCCCACTTTCCAGGAGTGCTGCAAAGGTTGAAAATACAGCTGCCATACCCGAAGCAAAAGCGAATCCTGCTTCCGCTCCTTCCATTTTACACACCTTATCAATAAACTCTGTTCCGTTTGGGTTAGCGTATCTGGAGTAGATATTCCTATCCTTTTCCTCGGCAAAAGAAGCGCGCATGTCCTCTGCATCCTCAAACACAAAACTTGAGCTCATATAGATGGGACTCGAGTGTTCCAAAAAAGAAGAGCGCTCCATTTGTGTTCGGATCGCTTCGGTCTCAAAGTGACGGCTTGTTTTTTTCATGACATCTCCAATTTAAGACAATTTACATCTTTTCTGCTATGCGCAAAATATCTCCAAAAACACCTCTTGCTGTCACTGCGGCACCTGCTCCTGCTCCCTGTATTACCAGGGGATTCTCACCGTAAGATTCTGTATAGATCTCTACGATGGAGTCTGAACCTCGCACTTGTCCAAGGCTACTTTCTTTTGGAACCGAGATCAATTTTACATCCAGTTTTCCTTTCTCTTTTTGCAGATCACCATGTAATTCTCCCACATATCTTAGAACATGCCCTGAGGCTTGCTTCTTCTTAACTTCCTCCATGAGAGGGTCCAGGGTTTCTATCTGTTCAATAAAACCTTCAATGCTAAGCTTTTGTAAATTCTTTGGGATCAAGTTCTCTATCTTCACATCATCAATTTCATTTTGTAACTCAAGCTCCCTGGCAAGGATCAATAGCTTCCTGCCCACATCCATCCCTGAAAGATCCTCACGCGGATCTGGCTCGGTATACCCAAGACTCACGGCTTCCAGCAAAACTTCAGAGAAAGGCACATCTTTTTCCGAAAAGGTATTAAAGATATAACTCAGGGATCCTGAAAATACTCCTTTGTTCCCCGTAATATTCTCCCCGGACAGATGAAGCAGTTTAATTGTATCTATTAACGGTAATCCGGCCCCCACATTTGTCTCATACAAATACTGTTTTTGAAAATGTTCTAATTCTTCGCGCAGGAGATGATAAAAGTCTATACCCAGGGTATTGGCAATTTTGTTTGAAGAGATCAGATCGAATCCATTTTCTACAAAATCAAAATAATGGGCCACAAATTCTTCGCTGGCCGTATTATCTACTGCAATCAAATTCTCCAAATGATGGGCCTTGGCATAGTCAAAAATATCATTGAGTGTATAGGACTTTCCTTTCTCTTTTATGGATGATCTCCAGTTCCCGGTGATCCCATCCTTATTAAGCAGTAATTTCTTAGAATTTCCAAGGGCAAATACCCTGAGTTGTGTCCCTTTTCTTTTTTCAATGTTTTTGCTGGCTCCCAATACCTGATCCAGCAGGGTTCCCCCAACATTCCCATGTCCAAAAATAGCCAGATTCACCTTTTTACTAATGCCAAAGATCTGTCCGTGCATTACATTTAATGCCTTGTGGAGATCCGCTTTCTTTACTACCAGGCTAATGTTCTTCCCTGTAACTGTGTTATTGAAAAGTAATGGGATGACTTGATTTTTGATCAGCGCATTGTAGGGTTTGTGAAACGTACTGAGATCCTGACCCACGATGGAGATCACGGACACGTCTTCCACAATAGTGATCGCATTAATGTCCTTGGATCGAAAATCATTCTCAAATTCCTCCTCAAGAGCTTTCTTTGCAGCCTGTGCCTTTTTTGCCGATACGAGGAGTCCGATACCTCGTTCTGAGGATCCCTGTGAAATAATACTCACACTAACATTTCGTTGGCTCAATGCCCTAAAAATTCTGGCATCTACTCCAACCTTTCCCAATAAACCTCTTCCCTCCAGGTTGATCAGTGCTTCATCTCCCAGGACCGAGAGTGAACGGATGCCTTCTTCAGTAGTTTTGGCACTAATTAAGGTTCCTTCATTTTCCTTGTTGAATGTATTCAGGATCCGCAGAGGAATGTTCTTCTCTAACAATGGAATAATTGTCTTTGCGTGGAGAATAGTAGCACCAAAATTAGCCAGTTCATTGGCCTCGCTATACGAAAGTTGCGCTATACGCCTGGCCTCCGGCACCCATTTAGGATCGGCTGTATAGATACCATCTACATGGGTATAATTTAATAACTCTTCCGCATCCAGAAAATTAGCCAGGAGAGAAGCGGTATAATTACTGCCATTCCTTCCCAAAGTGGTAGTTTCCCCGGACTCGGTAGCTCCAATAAATCCGGGGATAACGGGGATCACCGAAGCATCTAACTTCCTGAAAAAATTATTGGACCGTTCCCTTGATATTTCCTCCAGCAATTTGGCATCACCAAAAGTATTATCCGTAATGATGAGTTGTCTAGAATCTGCATGTTGAGCCTGTATCCCTTTACCAATTAAAAGCTTGGTAATGAGTTTTGTTGAGACTAATTCGCCAATTGCCAATACCTGATCCCTGATCTTGGGACTATAATCCCCTAACAGAGCTACACCTTCCAGGAGATGTACTAATTCCCGGAATTCGTTGGAGAGATCTACATTCTTATAACTATGCCGCTGGTATTTTTCAAAGTCTTCGAATTCTTTTATATAGTCCTTTCCCTGAGCAGCCTTTTCCAAAATGGTATCTAGCTGATCTGTTGCCATTTCCCTCGCAGAAACCACCACCACAATTTTTTCGCCTTGTTTCACTTTGTTGGTTATGATCTCCAGCACTCTTTCTATCCCTTCCCCATTGGCAAGAGACGTGCCTCCAAATTTGAGGATCTTATAACGTTTGGCCGCCTTCTCCGGATCAAAGATCCCCTCTAGCAATTGCTCCAATTGTCTGAATTCGATCAAAAATGCGTCGTGACCGTGAAGCGACTTTATCTCTCCATATGTGACATTGCTTCTGGCTTGAGCCATTTGCTTATGGGTCTCCTTATTCTCCCTTGCAGAAAAAAACAGATCCGAATCTACCCCAATGATATGAATGTTGGTTTGGCTACGTTGCAATTTTTCAAAGGCCTCTTTCCCATTCCGGTTAATATCAATGGTCTTCAGCAACTGATTGGTTAGCTTATAGGCAGATAATTGAAAACGCTCCTGCAGTTTCCTACCGTGATGTAAGAGCCAACTCTCCACATTAAAAACATTGAGATCTTCATTGGTACTTCTTTGAAAACGTTCCTTGAATGATTCCGGGGTACGGTAGCACAACATGGCATGCATCCTCGCATCATGGACCGGTTGTTTGGAATTGATCAGGAATTGTTCCTGGATCTGACAATTGGCGATCAACCAGTCTGTCGACTTCCAGTCAGACGCCACAGGGATCAAGTGTGTAGTGATCTCAGTATCTAGCGCCGCCATCTCCCAGGCAATGCCCCCTCCAAGAGATCCTCCAATAATGGCATATAGTTTTTTAACCTTTAATATAGCCAGTGCCCCCAGGAAGATCCTCGCTATATCACCCGCCACAAAATCCTTGTAATTATCAATTATAAAACCGTCATAGCCATTACCCGGAATATTAAAGGCCAGGACGGTATATTTTTGAGTGTCTATACACTTGTCTTTCCCGACAAGGGAAGTCCACCAACCATTTTCCCCCGCAACATCCGAATTTCCGGTCAGGGCATGATTGACCAATACGATCGGGGCGGTGTTCAGCGGCAGGCCAAATACCTGATAAGACAATAGAATATCCTGTGTTACTCCGCTAAGGGTAGTAAAACCGGAAATTTTTATTTGTTCTATGTCCGAAACCGCTGTTTTCATATGCAATTATTTATAGGAATCATCCCTGCTTTCGTAAACACTGATTCTTTCTATTACACCTCATTTAAACCGATACGGATGAATCAATGGTTGTAAAGGCCTGCTCCAGATCTGCCGTAAGATCCTCCAGATCCTCCAACCCAACAGACAACCTAATAAGGTCTTTGGTAACCCCTGTAGTTAGCTGCGCCTCATCATCTAGTTGCTGGTGTGTGGTGCTCGCAGGATGAATGATAAGGGACTTGGTATCTCCAATATTGGCTAAGAGCGAAAAGAGCTTGGTCTCGTCTGCGATCTTCTTCGCGGATTCATACCCTCCTTTTACTCCAAAGGTAACAATACTACTCTGGCCTTTTGGCAAATACGCCTCTGCGTGAGCATAGTATTTGCTACTCTTTAATCCCGGATAGTTGACCCAGGTCACTTCTTTGCGATTTTCCAACCAACTGGCCAGGGCCAGGGCGTTCTCACTGTGTTTCTTCATCCTCACTTGCAGGGTTTCCAGACCTTGTATTATCTGAAAGGCATTAAACGGACTCAGGCAGGCTCCGTGATCGCGTAGCCCTTCTATCCTCACCTTGGCGATAAAAGCGGCAGGACCCAGCGCATCGTGGTATACTAAGCCATGATAACCGGGAGAGGGTTCCGTAAACTCCGGAAACTTCCCACTAGACCAATCAAAAGTACCCGCATCTATAATGGCACCACCCAGGGCCGTTCCATTACCATTGATATATTTTGTTAAGGAATGGATCACTATGTTGGCACCATGTTCAATAGGATTCAATAATGCCGGTGTAGCCACCGTATTATCCACAATAAATGGGATCTTGGCCTTTCTTGCTTCTGCAGAAATGGCTTTGAGATCGAGTACATCCAGTTTTGGATTTCCGAGTGATTCAACAAAGATAGCTCTGGTATTTTCCTTGACCGCTTTTCCAAAGTTTGAAGGATCTGCAGGGTCTACAAAGGTAGTTGTGATCCCCAAACGTGGTAATGTTACGCTTAGCAAGTTATAAGTGCCTCCATATAAACTATTGGAGGCAACGATATGATCCCCGGCTTTTAACAGTACCAACAAAGCAGTATTGATGGCTCCTGTCCCTGAGGCGGTTACCACCGAGGCAATTCCGCCCTCCAGTGCCGCTAAGCGCTGCTCAAGAATGTCATTGGTTGGGTTGTTGATCCTGGTGTAGATGTTCCCAAACTCAGCCAGGGAAAATAAATTGGCCGCATGGTCCGAATCGTTAAAGACATAGGCTGTGCTCTGATAGATAGGCACAGCTCGTGTACCTCCGTGTAATTTAGTGTCATGACCAGCATGCAGTGCTTTGGTCGAAAATTTTTGATCGCTCATGATTTCAGTTTTTTTATTATTAATAGTTGAAATAAAAAAGCCAAACAGCATAACAGACGTTTTATCTGCCATGAAAATCAAAAAAGTTATAAAGAAAGAATATTACCGAAGTAATAGGTTTGTGTTATCTGTCGCGCTAAATGCGTGATAGAATGTAGCACCTTCTTTGTTCTGACACAAAGGGTTGCTAAGGCTTCAAAGGGTCTAATCCCTCCACCTTTCTTGATAACTATTCAATAAGAGTTTGAACTTTGGTGAAACAAATATAATGATGGAATTTTTAAAATTCCTAGTAATCCTACAAAAATTATATATTAAAGGCCTCTTGTACCAGGTCTACCATGTCTAATTTTTCCCAGGTAAATAACTCTACTTCTCGTTTGATCCTCCCGTTATATGGCGATTCAAAGACCTTGGTTACTTTCCGGGGTTCTTTGCCCATATGTCCATATGCCGCAGTTTCCAAATAGATGGGATTTCTCAATTTCAACCGCTCTTCAATAGCAAAGGGTCTGAAATCGAAAAGACTGGCCACAATTCTGGCGATCTCCCCATCGCTCATTTTTATTTTTGAGGTTCCATAGGTATCTACATAAACCGATGTAGGCTGCGCCACTCCAATGGCATAACTTATCTGTACCAGGATCTCATCGGCCACTCCGGCTGCTACCAAATTCTTGGCTGCATGACGGGCTGCATAAGCGGCGCTGCGATCTACCTTGCTCGGGTCCTTTCCGCTAAATGCTCCACCTCCGTGGGCTCCTTTACCGCCATAGGTGTCTACGATGATCTTACGCCCTGTGAGACCTGTATCTCCATGTGGACCACCGATAACAAATTTTCCCGTTGGATTGATGTGATAGATAATATCCTTATTAAAAAGTAACTGCGTTGCTTCGGGTAACCTGTCTTTAACTCTTGGTATCAAAAGGGCCAGCAGGTGTTTCTTTATCGTATTCAACATCTTCACATCATCCTCATCAAACGGATCGTGTTGGGTAGAGATCACTATGGTATCTATACGCTGGGGCACATTTTCATCAGAATATTCAATGGTTACCTGTGCTTTTGCATCCGGACGCAGATAAGTGATATCATCATTCTCCTTACGCAAAGCAGCCAATTCCTCCAGGATCTTATGGGAAATGTCCAAAGCTAAGGGCATGTAGTTCTCTGTTTCTTTGGTGGCATAGCCAAACATCATTCCCTGGTCGCCGGCACCCTGCTCTTCTTTGCTTCCCCGGTCTACTCCCTGATTAATGTCTTTGGATTGTTCGTGAATCAGGGAGATGATCCCGCAAGAATCCCCACTGAACTGATACTCCCCTTTGGTATAGCCAATTTGGTTGATCACCTCCCTGGTGATCTGCTGCAGATCTACATAGGTATGACTTTTCACTTCCCCGGCAAGAACTACCTGCCCGGTGGTAACCAGTGTTTCACAGGCTACTTTACTTTCCGGATCGAAAGCCAGAAAATTATCCAGTAACGCATCGCTGATCTGATCTGCGATCTTATCTGGGTGTCCTTCACTTACGGACTCTGAGGTAAATAAATAAGGCATACCTTTCTTTTAATTATACAGAGAAAGGATTTGAAGAACGCTAGAAGGAGTTTGCAAAGGAAGGTCCCGGCAGAAACTGCTTTAGCATTTTTATAGAGGTTGCAATCAGTCAAATCCGTCCTCTTATTTATAAAGTCAAAAGTACATATTTGGGTTTAAAATAAAAATTTTACACATACTTAATTCTTTCAAGTATTTCATCAACTATTTTTTTGGGTACACTATATACTTTGTATATTGCTATCCTTTCAAAATTGAAAAACACAAGCCAAACACCACCATCCTATGCACATCGCAGTTGCCGGAAACATTGGGGCAGGAAAAACCACCCTTACGCAATTACTCTCTAAACACTATAAATGGGAAGCGCATTATGAAGATGTGGTAGACAATCCATATCTGGATGATTTCTATACGCAGATGGAACGCTGGAGCTTTAACCTGCAGATATACTTCCTGAACAGCAGATATCGACAAATTTTAAAGATCCGTGAAAGTGGCAAGAATGTGATACAGGACCGGACCATCTATGAGGACGCCCATATTTTTGCACCTAACCTGCATGCTATGGGGCTTATGACCAACCGTGATTTTACTAATTACTCCAGCCTTTTTGATCTGATGGAAAGTCTGGTACAACCACCAGACCTTCTGATCTATTTAAGAAGCTCTATTCCCAATCTGGTAGACCAGATCCACAAGCGTGGCAGGGATTATGAGAATTCCATTTCTATAGATTATTTAAGCCGATTGAATGAGCGCTATGAAGCCTGGGTTCATGGGTATGATAAAGGTAATTTAGTGGTCATAGATGTGGACAATCTCGACTTTGTAGATAACCCGGAACACTTAGGGGAGGTCATCACAAAAATTGACGGCGAGATCAACGGCCTGTTTTAGAACATGAAGAAAACATATAAAAAAAGACCCGTGAAAATTCACGGGTCTTTTTTATACTTTGAGAAGTGACCTATTAATTCTCTTCTACTTCTTTTTTAATGAGCTTTTTTATCTTGATCTTAGTTCCCTCTTCCATTTGATTCATGGCCTCGATCTTCTCTTCTAATACTTCCATTGTTCCTGAAAACACTTTCTCTTCCATCATCTCTTCTCCATTTTCTGTCACGGTAGTAGTTACAGTAGCAGTAACGGTTCCATCATCATTCTTTACCATTTCAACCTTTACTTCTTTCTGCATGGATTGTTCTACCATCTCACTTCCTGCTTTTTCCATATTATAAGAAGAAATTGCATCTGAAGACAACGCGATACTAGGTGCGATAACGAGTGCAACAACTGACATTAACTTTAACAAGATGTTCAGTGAAGGACCGGAAGTATCCTTAAATGGATCTCCTACAGTATCTCCAACCACAGCAGCTTTATGAGCGTCTGTTCCTTTACGACCATCTGCTTCTATCATTTTCTTGGCGTTGTCCCAGGCACCACCGGCATTAGACTGGAAGATAGCCATCAGAACACCTGCAGAAGTTACGCCGGCCAATAGCCCACCTAACATTTCCGCTCCACCGATAAATCCAACGGCAACAGGCACGGCAATGGCTAAAAGACCAGGCAATACCATTTCTTTAATAGATGCTTTTGTGGATATATCAACACATTTATCATATTCTGCATAGCCATCGGCTGCATCAAAAATAGCTCTGTCTGCTGCGGAGGCCTTAGACATATCCGAATCGTACTTACGCATCACTCCCAAAGCCGCTTTCAATTGAGGAATATCCCTGAACTGGCGACGAACTTCTTCTATCATGGCCATTGCTGCACGTCCTACGGCATTCATTGATAAGGCAGAAAATACAAACGGCAACATGGCACCTACTAACAATCCAGCCATAATATCTGGTCTGGAAACATCAATAGTTGTTACGTTTGCTACTTTCATAAAGGCTGCAAATAAGGCAAGTGCTGTTAAGGCTGCAGAAGCAATCGCAAACCCTTTACCTATAGCTGCTGTGGTATTTCCTACTGCATCTAATTTATCTGTACGCTCACGTACTTCACTTGGCAATTCAGCCATCTCAGCAATACCACCGGCGTTGTCAGAAATAGGTCCGTAAGCATCTACTGCCAACTGAATTCCCGTATTTGCTAACATTCCAACGGCTGCAATAGCAATACCGTATAAACCTGCAAAATGATGAGACACCAAAATTGCAGTGGCAATCAATAAAATTGGAACGGCCGTAGACATCATCCCAACACCCAGACCTGAAATTATATTAGTAGCGGCTCCTGTTTCTGACTGTCTAACAATAGCACTTACAGGCTTGGTACCTGTCCCTGTATAATATTCTGTGATCTTCCCTACTCCTAATCCGGCTACAAGTCCGGCGATAGTGGCCCAAAAGACACCTATGGCACCAAATGGCAAGCCTTCTACAGTATCAGGGATCATAGCATGGATAATAAAATAGGAAGCAGCTACCATTAAAATAGCAGATCCAAATTCACCAACATTTAAAGCAGTTTGTGGATTTCCCCCTTCTTTTACTTTTACAAAGAAGGTTCCTATTATAGACATAAGGATACCAACCGCTGCTAATACCAATGGTAAATAGACAGCACCAAGACCTTCAAACTCCGGTGTAAAGATATATGCTCCTAATACCATGGTACCAATAATAGAACCCACATAAGATTCAAATAGATCGGCTCCCATCCCGGCAACATCTCCTACATTATCACCCACGTTATCTGCAATTGTAGCGGGATTTAAAGGGTGATCTTCAGGTATCCCTGCTTCTACCTTCCCAACAAGGTCGGCTCCAACATCAGCTGCTTTGGTATAGATACCTCCACCCACACGTGCAAAAAGGGCAATTGAAGAAGCCCCTAATGAAAATCCGGATAATACATTCAATACTAAAGAGACATTGTCTGCCCCTGGCCATATATCTTGATAGAGCATAAACAATGAACTCAATCCTAAAACTCCTAAACCTACAACACCTAATCCCATTACTGAACCTCCTGCAAAAGCTACTTCCAGGGCTTTCCCCAGGGAAGTTCTGGCAGCCTGTGTTGTTCTTACATTGGCTTTAGTTGCTACTCGCATTCCAATGAAACCAGCTAAACCAGAACAAATTGCGCCTACTATAAATGAAATGGCAACCATTCCGCTGGATCCGGCCTCATTTTCTCCCTTGAAATAGAGGAGGACTGCCACGGCTGCAACAAAAATTCCTAATATTTTGTATTCGGCCTTTAAAAAAGACATCGCCCCATCGGCGATATTTTTGGCGATCCTCGCCATTTTAGCATCTCCTACTTCTTGTTTGGAGACCCACATGTTTTTTAAGAAGACAAACAGCAAGGCTAGTATACCAAATGCCGGTAATAGGGTTACGATTAATTCCATATTGATTTGTTATTTATACAATTTAAACGGCTGCAAAAGTAGTAAAACGGTTTAGAATATAAAAGCACTAATTAACTATAAAAATCAAGGTCTTGCACATTGGGGGCAGCGCTCTGTTTAAAAATTAAAGCCGAAGGTACCTGTAACACTAAAAGCCCTTGCATCGGGATTTTCCAGGTAATTACCACGAAAATTAAAATCGATCCTGAAGATCTTAAATATATTTCCTACTCCCAGCGAATATTCCCAATAGATCTTATCTGTAGGGGCTACCAGGGGTATATTAGTAGGACTATTCAAAGCGATATTCTCATCAGACAATTGGCCCCAAACGCCGCGCAGACCTACTATTTCCCTAAGGTTCCATTTTCGGATGATCGGTATTCTGGAGAAAAGTCGTCCATTGAAATTCTGTTCTAAATGCAGAGAGAAATAGGTATCCGTAACAAATTCATAAAAATCGAGATTAGGAAAGGTATTGTAAAGTGAGAACAGGGTTTGGTTCCCCGGTACTACATTCAACAAACTTAGAGGCACCGCACCTGTGGTCTTGCCCATCTCAACGGTGCTCAACAATCGACCAAAACCACCGATCTGCCAGGGCTGCGTATATGAGAACTGGTATTTGGCATAGCTAAAATCGCTTTCAAGAAAAGCCTCCACCCCACGGGTATAGTTAAATAGAAGGGTAGCGTATTCATCATTAACATTACGGCGTTCTACTCCATACCCAATAGTGCGTTTGCCAGGGGTATATATTAAGGTAGTGGTTAGATCGAATTGTTTTAGTTCAGCGGATGTGCCCGTTGGAGATTCGGGATCTATATATTCCAGACTAAAGGCATCTGGCAAAGCAGAGCTCAAGCTACGCAAAGATCCTCCAAAGCGAACACGGAAATTGGTAAAGGGTTCTGCTTCCAGACTCAAGGTAGTAAGATTGATATTCGTTAAACGATCATTGTTCCCTACAGTAAGAACAGATGATGAGGCCACGCTTCTTCCTAAGACGTCGTTGGTAGCTGTTAGGCTCAGGCCTAATTGCTCAATATCGCGGCGGTTCCCTCCTGAAATGATCAGCCTGCTTTTTCTATCGAGCAACCACTTGGCAGAAAACCCGTGTTTCACCTTTTTATCCGAAAAGCCGTAGGCCATATATCCTTCAAGCCGCCAGGGATCGTTTTGCCCAAAGAAGGTCCGTGCACCCCCTCTTAATCTAATTCCTTCGGCATCATTATAGCCAAAGGTGCTATAGATGTCCCCAATATCCAGATTCCACTTATCGATCTCAACATAACCCGAACCAAGGATACTAACTATATTATAATAGGATTTAAATTTGGGTACCGTCTTCAGGGTGTCCAGCAACTTGTAGATACCGGTCTCATCTTTATTCAGGGCTTCTAACCTATTATTATCCCAGAAGATACTATCGCGTTCAAAGACCAAAGGATCGAAAGGATCTGAAGCTGTTTTATAGAAAGCATCTGTCTTTGGTTGATCGAAGGTATAATTGTCATAGACCGTGGTTCGCTTTCCGTATACTCCTTTAGATTTTTCCTTTTTGCTAAAACTGAAATCAGACAACATATAATCTCGCTTCAAAAGGAAGACGGAATCATTCACCACCTCAAAGTCTTGCTCAATATAAATCTCCTTCACCCAGTTAATATTAGCACTCTTGGTAACTTCCAGGTTTATCTTTTTCAGGGCAAAAGTGGTGTCATTTACCCAAAAATCACCTTTAAATGTGAGCTCATTCTTACGTCTGGGGTAGTAAATAATATGATAGCACCATTTGTTGTCTATATAGGCACTATCCGTTAAAACATAATTATATACGTCTATTCCTGTACGCGAAAGCGGACTTGTAAAGCTTTTGTCAAAGAACTTCAGATAATTGGCATACACGTCATAATCCGAATACAGATCTTGTACAAAAGCAGTAATTGCCTGATTGTTGCTAAAACCCGAGTTCTTATTCCCCAATACATCTTCGCGCTCTTGCTGAATTATATTATTGCCATATACTTTAGAAAAAACCTCGTTCAGAAAAATGGGTAGATAGGTTTTTCCTGTGATCCTGGAAGTGTCCAGGTCTGCAAAGACAAATTCGAGCCCTTTGAAGATCTTGCTTTTCATCAGCGCACTATCTATGGTATTGAGGTCGAATTCTACTTTCTCGTATTTATCGTATTCGTATTGTTTGAATTTTCGCAATCCGTTGATCCTCTTTTTCGCCCAGATCTTTCTGAGGATGTCAATAGCGGGATTGCCTTTTTTGGATCGTTTCCCCATATAAATCACTACCTCATCTAATTGTTCTCCGCCTTCAGGTAGTACAATGGTAAGATCAAAAGACACAGCGTTCGTCAATTCTATTTCCTGGGTTTCATACCCGATAAAAGAAACTACCAGGGTAGAATATCTGATGTCCGATTCCAGGTAGAACCGGCCATTATCATTAGTAATGGAACCTACAGAAGAATTCTTGAGGATGACATTGGCAAAGGCCACTGGTTCACCCCCTTCATCAACTACAATTCCACTGACCTTGGTCTGGGCGTAGTTCATGGAACCAATAAAAAGTAGAAGTAAAAAGAGTATTTTTTTCATAGTACCCTGCTCCGGGATCTGACAGATCTTATGAATATTGAATATAAGAAAAGCCTTGATTGAAACAATAGTTACATTTATGATCTCATTGATGTCTGTAATAAAAAAACTTCGTCAGGGCTTGGTCGACGAAGTTCTTTAAACCTTATAAAAATTTCGTTCTTATTTATACAGTACCTTTTTTACTGCCTTAATAACATCTTCATGATTGGGCAACCATTCCTGAAATAAAACAGGTGAATAGGGTGCCGGAGTATCTGCAGTATTGATCTTTACTACGGGTGCATCTAAATAGTCAAAGGCTTTTGATTGTATCATATAGGTGATCTCTGTTGCCACGTTGCCAAATGGCCAGGCTTCTTCCAGCACTACCAAACGGTTTGTCTTTTTAACAGATTTCAGGATAGCCTCATAATCCAGGGGCTTTACAGTTCTCAGATCAATAATCTCACAACTAATTCCGTCTTTTTCCAATTCATCGGCTGCCTTGTAGGCTTCCTTAATGATCTTTCCAAAAGAAACGATTGTAACATCTGTACCTTCTCTTTTGATCTCGGCTACACCTATTGGAATAGTGAATTCCCCTTCGGGTACTTCACCTTTATCTCCGTACATCTGTTCAGATTCCATAAAGATCACCGGATCATCATCGCGTATGGCCGATTTCAATAGTCCTTTGGCATCATTGGGATTAGAAGGTACTACCACTTTTAAACCGGGGCAATTTGCGTACCAGCTCTCAAAGGCCTGGGAGTGTGTAGCTGCAAGCTGACCTGCAGAGCCTGTTGGACCCCTGAAAACGATAGGACAATTAAATTGCCCGCCCGACATTTGTCTGATCTTTGCTGCATTGTTTATGATCTGATCTATTCCAACCAACGCAAAATTAAAGGTCATAAATTCTATGATAGGTCGGTTCCCCACCATGGCAGACCCTACTCCTATCCCCGAAAATCCCAATTCGGATATCGGAGTGTCAATGACACGTTCAGGTCCAAATTCATCTAACATTCCTTTAGACGCCTTATAGGCCCCGTTGTATTCTGCCACTTCCTCTCCCATTAAATAAATGGAATCATCTCTTCTCATCTCCTCAGACATGGCCTCTACAATGGCTTCTCGAAATTGTAATGTCTTCATATGCTCGTTATTCTCAACGTTCGTACTTATCAAAACGCGAACAAAAATAGGAAATAATCCTTCAAAACGACCGCAGGAAAAGGTAAAATCAATTTAAAATTTTATTATGCATGCATAGTATTTTTGATTTTTATTAGCTATCTTTACTGCCTTAATTACCATTAAAAAATAGTGACCTCTTATGAAAATATTAGTTTGCATCAGCAATGTTCCGGATACGACCTCCAAGATCAACTTTAGCCCGGATAAAACCCAGTTCGATACTACAGGAGTGCAATTTGTGATCAATCCAAACGACGAGTTTGGTCTAACCCGCGCCATGTGGTTTAAAGAAAAACAAGGTGCTGCAGTACATGTAGCAACAGTTGGTGGCGCAACTGTAGAACCTACTATGCGCAAGGCTTTGGCCATAGGTGCAGATGAGGCTATACGAATCAATGCAGAGCCTACAGATGGCTTTTTTGTAGCACAACAACTAGCAGAGGTCGTCAAAAATGGCGAGTATAACCTGGTTATTGCGGGGAGAGAATCTATCGATTACAATGGCGGAATGGTTCCCGGGATCATGGCTGCTTTGTTAAACATGAATTTTGTGAATACCTGCATAGGATTAGAGATTGAGGGTGACAAAGTCACGGCGATCCGGGAAATAGACGGCGGAAAAGAGACCTTATCTACCTCACTTCCTTTAGTTATTGGCGGTCAGAAAGGATTAGTAGAGGAGAGTGATCTTCGAATTCCTAATATGAGAGGCATTATGATGGCCCGACAGAAAAAACTCAATGTTGTAGAACCGATCAATGCCACACATGCTACCTCAGATAAGAGCTTTGACAAGCCTGCTCCCAAAGGAGCTGTGAAATTAGTAGATCCGGAAAACATTCAGGAACTCATTGATCTGTTGCATAACGAAGCAAAAGTAATTTAACATTCACTCCTTATATTAATAAGAAATCATCTACCTATGTCAGTACTTGTATATACCGAAGCCGATAACGGAAAATTTAAAAAGAATGCCCTGGAAGCCGCTTCTTATGCCCATAAGATAGCGCAGGAATTAGGCACCACGGTTACCGCCGTGAGTTTCAATGTTGCTGATACTACTTCCCTGGCCACTTATGGAGTAAGCAAGGTGTTAAAGATCAATAATGATTCCCTCAAGACATTCAATGCCAATGCCTATGCAATGGCCCTGGCAGAAGCTGCTCAAAAGGAAGGGATCAAAGTTATTATCCTAAGTTCTAGTACAGATTCTAAATATTTGGGAGCCCTGCTTGCCGGAAAACTACAAGCCGGCTATGTACCTAATGTGGTTGCCGCTCCCGATAGCGTAAACCCTATGGTGGTAAAACGAATGGCCTTTAGTAATAAAGGATTCGCCCATACCGAGATCAAAACAGATATTAAGATCATAGGTGTTTCCAACAATGCGTATGGAGTGCACGAAAACAAAGCGACCTTAAGCGAAGAAGTTTTTAAACCTTCCATTGATGATGCCGCTTTTTCAACCAAATCTGTGAATGTAGATAAGGTAGTAGGCGAAGTGACCATTGCAGACGCAGACATTGTAGTATCTGCAGGCAGGGGATTAAAAGGTCCGGAGAACTGGGGTATGATCGAAGAATTAGCTAGCGTCTTGGGTGCGGCAACTGCCTGCTCAAAACCAGTGAGTGATATGGGATGGCGGTCTCACGGAGAACATGTAGGTCAGACCGGAAAACCCGTAGCAAGTAATCTTTATATAGCCATTGGCATCTCTGGCGCCATTCAGCACCTGGCTGGGGTCAGTGCATCCAAAGTAAAAGTGGTGATCAATACAGATCCTGAAGCTCCCTTCTTTAAAGCTGCAGATTATGGAATCGTAGGTGATGCCTTTGATGTAGTACCTAAACTCATCGAAAAATTAAAGGAATTTAAGGCGCAGAACGCCTAATTTTTGTTAATTTGTGCCCCTAGGGGCTGTTTAAATACCTGGGACATTCCTTATATTTTAACAGCCTTTTTTGGTATTTATGTGATTATGAGTCTAGTTCGATTAAAAATTAAAGGAATCTCTTACAGCCAAACACAAAATGGGGCCTACGCTCTTATTTTAAATGAGGTAGACGGAGACAGAAAGTTACCTATTGTGATAGGTGCCTTTGAGGCTCAATCCATTGCTATTGCTCTGGAAAAGGAAATAAAACCGCCGCGGCCCCTTACACACGACCTTTTTAAGAATTTTTCAGATCGGTTCGACATTACGGTCAAGCAAGTAATTATCCATAAACTGGTAGATGGGGTATTTTACTCAAGTATTATTTGCGAACGCGATAAAGTTGAGGAGATCATAGATGCTCGCACCTCGGATGCCATTGCACTGGCCTTGCGTTTTAATGCGCCTATATTTACGTATAAGACCATATTAGACAAGGCAGGTATTTTCCTTAAGTTTTCTTCAAAGGAAAAGGAAAAGGAAGAAATAGATGACAGTATTGTAGTAGATGAGATCCTTCAGGAAGGCGAAACCGTAGAAATAGATCCCGGATCTGCGGCCCCCTATAAGGAATTAAGCCTGGATGAACTCCACAAGGAATTAGATAAGGCTGTAGCTGGTGAAGATTACGAAAAGGCTGCAAGGTTACGGGATGAAATATCTAAACGCAAATGATCATCTAGCCAACTATATGAAGCCAGGATCTTGGATGCTTTTCTTTTTCATGTTACTCTTCTTCCATGGTTTTGGTCAGGATGTTATCCCAAATGATACGGTACTTCAAGATACAATTGTCAGTGCTGTTAACAACGCTGATGGCATAACGGAGGCAGACAGCAATAGTCCTATAATAGCTAACGAGGGATTTTCAATAGATAGTCTTTGGCGTGGTATTTTAGGAATGCTCGTCCTAATTTTTATTTCCTATATTTTTTCGGTCAATAGAAGGGCCATCAATTGGAAAACGGCAGGAATCGGTCTGTCTATTCAATTGGTGCTGGCCATTGGGATACTGAAAGTACCCGCCATTCAGTGGTTCTTTAATAAATTAGGGCAATTCTTTAATGAGATCTTAAAGTATACTATGGCCGGGAGTGAATTTATTTTTGGCGGCCTCCTCAATTTAGACAATCCCAATATTGGGTACATTTTCGCTTTTCAAATATTACCCACCATCATTTTCTTTTCGGCCTTAACCTCAGTATTATATTATATGGGGATCATACAAAAGATCGTAAAAGGTCTGGCATGGTTACTTTCGAGATTTCTTGGTATCTCCGGAGCTGAAAGCCTAAGTGTTTCCGGGAATATTTTTCTGGGACAAACAGAGGCACCTCTGCTTATTAAAGCTTATCTGGAAAAAATGAATCGTTCCGAGATATTACTCGTCATGATAGGCGGAATGGCCACAGTAGCCGGGGGTGTATTGGCTGCATACATAGGATTCCTTGGAGGAAATGACGAACAATTACGCTTAGAATTTGCTCGCCACCTAATTGCAGCTTCAGTTATGGCTGCACCGGGAGCAATCGTGGTCTCCAAAATTCTGTATCCCCAGACAGAACCTGTAAACAAAGATGTACAGATATCTACCGAGAAGATCGGTTCCAATATCCTGGACGCCATTGCTAATGGTACTACAGAAGGATTAAAATTAGCGGTGAACGTAGGGGCTATGTTGTTGGTCTTTGTGGCCTTTATTGCCATGCTGAATGGCATATTGGGCTGGGTGGGTGATTTTACTTCCTTAAATACCTGGATAAGCGCTAACTCTGTTTATGAACAATTATCCCTGGAGGCAATCTTGGGGGTCATCTTTTCTCCGTTAATGTGGCTTATAGGCGTAAACACTCAGGACATATTATTAATGGGTCAATTACTGGGGATAAAACTGGCAGCCAGCGAATTCGTAGGATATATTCAATTAGCAGAACTAAAGGACTTTAGTAATGGGATCCACTTTACCTATAATAAGTCGATCATCATGGCAACCTATATGCTGTGTGGTTTTGCCAATTTTGCCTCTATTGGTATTCAAATAGGTGGTATTGGCTCCCTGGCACCGGGACAACGCAAGACACTTTCTGAATTTGGCCTTAAGGCCGTTCTGGGGGGTACTTTGGCATCTCTGTTATCCGCTACTATTGCCGGGATGATACTGGGGTAGTTTTTTCCTGCACTTAGTTTATCTTTTGCCTCTTTTCGTTGATAAGTTTTCAAAAGATAGATGCTTCCATGGGGTAGCTATAGCGCCATTTTTTTAATTTTACATTAGCTCAAAAAAGATTTATTCTCATTGTACTATGAAACAATACCACAATCTCCTAAAGTATACGCTGGAACAAGGCAATATTAAAAATGACCGCACAGGAACGGGCACCATTTCTGTATTTGGCTACCAGATGCGCTTCGATCTAAGTGAAGGTTTTCCTATGGTGACCACCAAAAAATTGCATTTAAAGTCTATCGTACATGAATTATTATGGTTCCTGAAAGGAGATACTAATGTGCAATATCTGCAGGAGAATGGGGTTCGGATATGGAATGAGTGGGCCAATGAGGATGGAGATCTGGGTCCTGTGTATGGATACCAATGGCGTAACTGGAACGGAGATGGTATAGATCAGATCAAAGATCTTATTACAACCTTAAAAAATAATCCGGATAGCAGGAGAATGATGGTAGCAGCCTGGAACCCAAGTGTCTTACCAGATTCTTCCAAATCCTTTGCGGAGAACGTGGCCAATGGCAAAGCGGCCCTTCCCCCCTGCCATGCTTTTTTTCAATTCTATGTAGCAGACGGCAAGCTTTCTTGTCAATTGTATCAACGAAGTGCTGATATCTTTTTGGGTGTTCCTTTTAATATAGCCTCCTATGCCCTGTTTACACTAATGGTAGCCCAAGTATGCGGCTATGAGCCCGGAGAATTTATTCACACCTTTGGCGATGCCCATATCTACAACAACCATATGGAGCAGATTGAGTTACAACTAAGTAGAGACCTCAAACCCTTGCCAAAAATGGTCTTGAATCCTGAAGTGACAGATATCTTTAATTTTAAATTTGAAGATTTTACTCTTCTTAATTACGATCCGCATCCTCATATTAAAGGAATGGTAGCCATATAAAAACAAAAAATCCGGAACCTTTTACAAAGTTCCGGATCTAAATTTTTTTTTACTCGACTTATAATTCCAATACAGCATTTTCTGTACCGGCAAAGTCGTTCCACTGGTAACGATCTGCTTCTGTTTCGTTCACATAGTCACCGTCTACTAAGTAACGGAATTCGTAAGAATTCTCCTTAGGAAGATCAAATGTTCCTTTGAAGTTTCCGTTCTTTAATTTCTTCAACATGCTTCCTTTTGGATTCCAGTTGTTAAAGTCGCCTACTACAGCTACTTTTTTAGCATCTTCTGCAGGAACAGTGAAAGTTACTTTTACTACAGGTTTAGTTTTCAAATATTGTTTAGCAATTGCCATCTTAATCGATTTTAAAATTCAGTGCAAAATTATAACATTAAATGCCTCATTTACAATGTTTAACGAATTATTATCATATTCATAATAAAAGCCTAATAAATATTAAACTTTGGCAATTTTGAAGGGTCACTATTTAGGAGTTTTTATGATTCCGGGGGCCGCTTTCAGGATTTTGACAATAGCGTCTATCTCATCTTCCGTGTTGTAGAGGTGAAAACTGAGCCTGATACCTCCGCCCCTTTGCGAACAACATACATTTTCTTCTTCCAAATAGGCATATAAGGCATCATCTCCCGAAATATTTAAGATAGTTCCGTGGTCTTTCCGGTTGCACATTGCATCGCTTATAAGCCCCAGGTCCCCTAAGGCCTCCATTGCTTTGCGGATCAGTCCTCTGTTATGAGCCTCGATCTTTTCCATATTCCATTCCATCAGCTTCTTAATTGAAAAATGGAGGCTGCCAAAACTCAAACTGTCCAAATGGCCGGGCTCCAGGTGTTTGGCCAGGCGAATTGGACCCGTGGCCTCTAACTGCCCATTTACAGCATTAAAGCCCGTAGTTTTTAAGGTTAGGTGTTCTGAGGTCCTCTCTGAGAAAAGCATCAGACCATTCCCTGTCCCAGCAAGTAACCATTTATAACCACTAGCGCCCAGGATATCTAACCCAGACGAATCGAATTCAATGTTGAAGGCACCGCAAAATTGTGTGCCGTCTGCTATCATCAAAAGCTCAGGATATTTCTCCCGAAGTTGTTTTATAAAATTCAGATCGATCTTCATCCCGTTTTGCCACTGCACCATACTAAATGCAAATACCTGGATGTTGCCCTCGCTTAATTTGGATTCTATATTTTCTTCAAGATGTTCATCTATCCTGGCATAGGTTATTGGAAATCCCCTGCTCTCAAAAGGCCAGTTCACGGATGGGTAATCTGTTTCCAGTAACAAGACCCTGTATTCTTTGGGCATCCCTTCGAGGACGATGTTCAGGGCAAGAGAAAAATTTGGCACCAATGCCACTCTATCCCTTTTGCATCCTAAAAATTGACCAACCGTTTCTTTGGCGTCGGAGATCATTTGAAAACTCTCCATTTTCATATGGCTTCCGCCAATCAGAAAATCGAGATCGTGCTCCTGCCGCCATTCAAGCAATTCATCAGATAGCAAACCTATAGCCGCTGTATTGGCGTAAAGCGAATGATTCGCTACCGGAAAATGGGATTTTATTTTTTCAAATGACATAATGTAGTAGCGTAAGTAACATCATAATTAAACATAAAAAGATCTTTACATTCCTGCCAAATTACATCTCTTTTTGACCATCATGAATCATATGGCAATATCGGAATTCCTGTATCTTTGTAGTTAAAGATAACCATTCGAATGTTCTCTAAGCACAAAAAACAACCTACCATAGATCTGGAGCAACATGAGCAGATAGAATATGCCCAGGATCGGATCCGACAAAAAAAGAACCTGTATCGGCACTTTGTTTGGTTTCTGATAGGGAGCGTTGTTCTAGTGATCTTAAATAAGGTCCTAAAATATGGTGAAACCTATGATTGGTCGTATTGGGCCATTATCTTGTGGGGGTTCTTTTTACTGATACATCTGGTGAATGTATTTATTATGAATGAATTTATGGGGCGCGACTGGGAACGCCAACAACGCGAAAAGCTTGTGCAAAAACAGCAAGAACGAATTGCAGTTTTAAAAAAAGAAGTGGAAGAAAAAATCCCTGAACCTCAACCTTTAAAAAAAAAAGAAGTTTGAAGAACATCACTATGATCGCTGCGGTAGCAGAAAATGATGCCCTTGGAAAAGATAACACCCTTCTATGGCATCTTCCGGACGATTTTAAACGATTTAAGGCCATAACTACCGGGCATACTATCATCATGGGCAGGAAAACCTTTGAGAGTTTCCCCAGACCCCTTCCTAACAGACCCCACATCATCATTACCCGAGACAGGTCTTATACAACTACATATTCAGAATGTACTGTGGTCCATTCTTTAGATGAAGCTCTTGCTTTGGCAGACAAGCAAAAACAGGTCTTTATCATTGGTGGTGGTGAGATCTATACACAGGCCATGTCCGTTTGCAATGTATTGGAAATTACCAGGGTACATGAAACCTATGAAGCCGACACTTTTTTTCCTCCCATAGATCCTGAGCTTTGGCAACTGGTCAAAGAAGAAAACCATCCATCGGATGAGAAACACGCAGTTCCCTTTAGTTACCTCACTTATAATAGACGTTAGAAATCTCTATAGGATACGCTTACCTCTCCTTTGGCCTCGTTTAAAAATGTAGTAAGCACTGAAGTATCTGCATTCGTATAAAAGCGGTGGTTTGTAAGGCCATGCTCTCCTGCCAAAAGTCCTTGTTTTTCAAGTATGCGTTGAGTTTGATTTGCTACGGCCTCACCGCAGTCAATGATCTTTACATGGGCAGGTAACTCCTCTTTAAGAAGCGGTATAAGATGCGGATAATGTGTACAACCCAGCACTAGATGATCTATTCCGGATGCTACCATGGGTTGTATATATGTTCGTAATAGCTGTCTTGCAGATTCTGAGCTTGCCTTCCCCGCTTCAATGAGTTCTACGAGACCTGTACCTTCTTGTTCTATGATCTTTATATTGGAAGCATGATTTTTTGCAGTACTGTGAAAAAGGGCGCTACTCAGGGTCCCCCTTGTAGCCAATACGCCAACAGTCCCAGACGTGGATTGAAGTGCGGCCGGTTTTATAGCTGGTTCTATCCCAATAAAGGGGATAGGATAATGTGTACGTAAATAATCGATCGCATTGGTTGTTGCGGTGTTGCAGGCAACTACAATTAGTTTGCAGCCAAGATCTAAAAGCAGTTCCGTATTCTTAATACTCAGTTGAACTATGGTCTCAGCCGACTTTTCGCCATAGGGTGCATTCTTACTATCGGCTAGGAAGATGGTATCTTCCAATGGAAGCCGTTGCTGTAATTCCTTCCAGATGGAAATACCGCCAACTCCTGAATCGAATATACCTATGGGCTTGTTGTTCAACGCCTGGTTTTAAATATGGTTCTTGTAAAAATAAAAAAACCGTCCCTTTTGAGGACGGTTTTTTAAAGGTTTAGTTACTATTAAAACCCTAATTCCTTTTTAACTTCCGGCAGAAGGTCTTTTCCTTTTGCTACGATAACTCCACCACCCTGGGTAGAATCCATCACGTAAGCTATTCCTTGTGCAGCTGCAACCTTTTCAATGGCTGCCATGGCCTTTTCTGAAATAGGTTGAAATAGCTCTGCTTGTTTCTTAGCCAATTCTTGTTGGGCTACTTGCTGAGCTTCTCCAATATTTCTTTCAAAACCCTGAAGTTCTACTGCTCTTTTTTCATTTTCCTCTTTTGTCTTTGCGGAAGCTTCACTTTGATATTGTGTATACTTATTACGCAACTCTGTCATAGAGCTTTCAATATCGGCCTTATAAGTTTCCTGTAATTTCTTAAGTTCCGCTTGTGCTGATTTCATCTCAGGCATTTCGGACAAAAGATCTGTTACATTGATGTGTGCAAGTGTACTTTGTGCGTTTACAAACCCTGTAGCTGCAACAAACAATACGATAGCTACTGCTACTTTCTTCAAGTGTTTCATGATGTTAAATTTACTATTTGAGTGTTATTATTGAATTTTATTTTTGATCTACCGAATCTTTTTTCTTTTCGGTTTGCTTTTTTCTTTCGTCTTCTTTCTCTTTGCGTTTTGCTTCTCTTTCTTCCAGTAATTTTTTCCTTCGTGCTTCGTAAGCCTGCTTGCGTTCTTCTCGCAATTTTAATGTTTCGGCCCTTTTCTCTTCTACTGTCTTTTGTCTCGTATCTTCCGCTTCCTGGGCTTTCTCTAAACGCTCTTTTAAGGCGTCCGTCATCTCCGCTTCTTCTGCCTCAGCCTCATTTTCAAAGGCCGTTAATCTGGCTTTCTCTGCCGCCTTGGAAGGCTTACTAACTCTCCGGGTCCTGGCAATACCTCTCAATACTAATTCACTGATATCGTGCCTTTTTTCGGAGTACAACATTACGACATCCGCCGATTTATCAAAAATAAAATCGTACTTTTTATTCGCTCCAATGGCCTGTACTTCATTGAATACCTGGTCCTGGATTGGTTGTATCAACCTTCTCTTTTGTAGGACCAGATCACCGTTGGGACCAAACCGGTCTTGCTGGTATTCTAGCATCTCCTTTTCAAGGATCTGGATCTCTTCAGTACGCTCGGCGATCAATTCGTCTGTAAGCAATACTTTTTCAGCCATCAGGTCTTTCTTCATCTGATCTACCACTCCCTGTTTTTCCTCTATTTCCAATTTCCATCGCTGTACTTTAATCTCCAGCTGTTCATTGGCCTCTCTGTATTCCTCTACATTTTCCAGGATATATTCCATGTCCACATATCCTATACGAACGCCCCTTTGTGAAAAAGTTGCGAAAGTGGTCAGAAATGCCATGATAATTAAAAGAACGTTTGTTTTCATCCTACTTCGATTTAGTACATAGAAAATATCGTGCCAAAATTACTAAAACTTTTAGTATGAGCGATTTACCTTTTTTGTTTGGGAAGTCTATAGTCTCTAGAATTGCTGTCCTATGATAAAATGTGTTTGCCAACCACTTGGACCATTCCCCGCAGATTGCGGTCTTAGATCCTCATCAAATCCGTAGCCAAAATCTATCCCCAACAAACCAAAGGCAGGCATAAAAATGCGCAAGCCCACTCCGGCCGATCTTTTTAGTTGAAACGGATTAAACTCATTAAAATTGTTAAAAGAGTTTCCAGCCTCTAAAAAAGTAAGTCCATAAATGGAAGCCGATGGTTTTAATGTAAGCGGATACCTAAGTTCCAGGGAAAACTTATTGTATACAATTCCCCCTTCTTGTGCAAAGGTTATTGGGTCTACAGGGGTAAGTGAATTATTCTCGTATCCTCTTAACTGTATGGTTTCCCTACCATCCAGGGTAAAGTTTCTACCCAGGCCATCGCCCCCTAAGAAAAATCGCTCAAAAGGAACTTCCCCTACATCACTGTTGTAATTCCCGAGGAACCCGAATTCTACATTGGTACGGAGAACCAGCTTCTCTACCAATCTAGTATACCAGTCTCCCTTAAATTTAATCTTGTAATACTCCAGCCATCGGAATCGTTCCTGATCCACATTTTCAAGCTCATTGAGTTCTGAGGTGGTTAAGGTACTACCAGCACTACGTCTCTCTGTTTGTAATTCAGTGAGTTCTTCACTTCGATCTTTTAAAGAGGCAAAGTCCTTATCACTAAATAAGGAATACGGAGGAGTGAATTTGGCCGTTATTTCAAAAATAGAGCCCGTGATCGGATATATACGTCCGGGTCCGGCCGATGATCTTGAGATCCCAAAAGTGTATGCAAGAGAATTAGATTGCCCATTTCCAAAATTGAACAAGCCGGTTCTATAATTCTTAAAATCGTATAATTGATAACTCAGGGAGTGAGAGATTGTAAAGAAATCATCTGGCCATTGTACTCGCTTTGCCAAACCTAAAGAAACGCCGGTAATAGCAAATTGCTGATTCTTATCTACTTCTACCCTTCCATTACTCCCGAAAGAAGCAAGGAATTGTTGTGTTCTTGATAGTGATAGATTAAACCGCACCGGTTTTTTCCCTCCCAACCAGGGCTCTGAAAAGTTTAAACTGTATACCCGGAACGTCCTACTTGCCTGTAGCCTGAGGGCAAAGGTTTGACCGTCTCCCATGGGAACCGGTTTATACGCCTTCCCATTAAATAAGTTCTGAATAGAGAAATTGCTAAAAGATAGCCCCAGGGTACCAATAAATCCGCCACCGCCATAACCTCCCTGCAATTCTATCTGGCTAGACCCCGATTCAACCAGGCTGTATGCGAGATCTACGGTCCCCGAATTCGGATCCGGGTTCTGAATGTCCGGTGCTATTTGTTCTGCATCAAAAAAGCCCAATTGCCCAAGTTCTCGTACACTTCTAATAATATTCTCTTTGCTGTATTTTTGGCCGGGTCGTGTTCTGATCTCCCTAAAGATCACATGATCATTGGTCTTATCGTTCCCTGTAACTGTTACATGGTTTAAAAAGGTCTCTTTTCCTTCAATGATGCGGATCTCAAAATTAATCGTATCATTCTCTGCTGAGACCTCAACCGGATTTATCTGTGAAAACAAATACCCATTGTTCTGATACAAATTAGTTAGATCGTCTGCATCTGGTTTGCTATTATCAGCAATACGCTCCCTTAGGAGTACCCCATTGTAGGTGGCGCCCTTCTTAATCCCTAAGACCTGCGAAAGCTGTCTGTCTGTATAGACAGAGTTCCCCACAAAGTTGATATCCCCGAAATAGTATTTATTGCCTTCCTCAACTTTAATGGTGATCTTGATGTTTTCATCATTCACCTTGGTAATAGTATCCGAAAGAACACGGGCATCACGAAATCCATTCTCAGCGTATTTGTCTATCAAAGAAGCTAGATCCTCCTTGTAATCTTCCGGAATGTATTTTGATTTCTTCCAAAACCTACCCAGCTTTTTACGCTTGGTATTTTTTAAGGACTTTCGTAACTGTGAGTTCGATAACTCCGTGTTTCCATCAAAGACAATATCATCTATTTTAACCTTGTTGCCTTTACTTACGTTGATGACAATGCTTTCTGCATTGGTCTCTGAAGTATCCCTGGCTGTGGCTATCGTAGCTTTGGCATTGAGATAGCCTTGCTTCTTGTATTTATTCTGGAGGTAGTTTTTAGTATTGGAAATAAGACTTTCAGTTATCTTCTTTCCCTTCTTTAGATCAGTATCCTTGATGATCTCATCTACTTTACGTTTTTTTACACCGTAGATGGTCACTTTAGATAAGGTGGGTCTTTCTTTAATGTTGAGCTCCAGATAAATGTCTTCCCCTTCTATGTTGGTAATGTAAAAGGAGATATCGCTAAACAATTCCAGTCCCCATAATTTCTTAAGAACATCGCTGATCTGATCGCCAGGAACGGTAATAACCTGTCCTTCACGTAACCCTGTATAGGTCTTTACGGTTTGTTCATTATAACTCTGCAAACCCGAAACCTCCAATTTCTTTAGGATATACCTTTTTCCATTATCATAGGGAATTTCCTGTGATAAGGCAGTACTGGTACTTATAAATAAAAGGAGGGTTGCAAGGAGGTTAAGCAATATGAATCGATTCATACTGCTAGTTAAGTTGTTCGCTTGTTTTTCCAAATCGTCGTTCTCTGTTCTGGTAATTCTTTATTGCTTCTGCCAGATGCTGCTCCCGGAAATCGGGCCAAAAGACATCCATAAAATACAATTCGGCATAGGCTATCTGCCAAAGTAAAAAATTGCTTATTCGATGTTCACCACTGGTTCGAACAAGCAAGTCTACGTCTGGCAAATTATGCGTGTAAAGATGGCTATTTATAATGGTATCATCAATATTCTCGGGCGAAATTATATTATTTTTAACTTTGAGACTTATTTCCTGAATCGCGTGCTTTATTTCTTCACGAGCTCCATAACTCAAAGCAAGGGTAAGAACCATTCCATTATTCTTCGAAGTCTTTTCGATCACCTCTTTTAATTCGGTATAGGCCTTAGAAGGCAAAGAATCTATGTTCCCAATGGCATTGAGCTTAATATTATTCTTGTGTAGCGTCTTGAGTTCCTTTTTTAAAGAAGAGACCAATAATTTCATAAGGGTATCTACTTCTATCTTAGGTCGTTTCCAATTCTCAGTAGAAAAGGCGTACAAGGTCAGGAATTCTATACCTAATTTTGCGGAGTTCTCTACAGTTTCCCTTACCGCCTTAACCCCATTTTCATGTCCAAAAATCCTGAGTTTCCCACGTTGTTTGGCCCATCTGCCATTGCCATCCATAATGATAGCCAGATGTCTGGGTAATGAACCCGATTTTAGTGATTCTATAGTGTCCATTCTATAACTTACTCAAAACAATCGGAGCAGACTATCCTTCCAAAGGTATAGGTAAAGGTTATGCCTGAAAATACGTACCAATCGTCACTTAATATATTGCCAAAACGAAATTGTTCAAAATTTGATCCCTCAGGATTACTAGCATCCAGGTTATCTGTAAAGGTGTACCGCGCTCCTATTTCTGCACCCACGATAAAGAACCGATTGATCCTAAGTTTGGCGCCAATAGTCATTGGGATAGCAAATGCGCCTTCCTTCTGACCTGTTTCTTGCAATGCACCAGCATCAAAATAATTAAAATCATAACGAAAATACGTAATTCCCGTATATAGATAGGGTGTGAAGGCCTGTGAAAGAGAATGTAAATTGTATTCCACAAAATTAAACTCAAGCCCTGCTGAGGTTTCAAAGATGGTATGATCTAGTGTATACCCTCTTTGCTGTCTTGAAGCAATACCCGACTTTGCATCGTCTGCCGTAAAATTGCCGTACAAAACACTTGCCCGCCAGGCATAACGTTTGCTTTTATTCCATTTAAAAACCCCGCCAAATGCCGGCCCTGTTGGAGAAATAAAGTTCATGCTGCCTACATCACCAATATTATTAATACCCCCGGCCATAAGACCAACCTCATAGGTTTGGCCCCAGGTCTCCGTAACAATAAGGGTTAAGAGTATTAGTACTACAGTTTTCATGGACTTAAAAAGTGTGCAAATATACTCCTTTATGACTTTTAGGGGATGTAAACTCAAGATCTTTCGTTTTCTTGATTAACAAGCTTTTATGGCATTTATTGTTTCAGGCATCAATTGCGTTTGTCTTGCCCCCATAATAATTTGTTCCGGATGGTCTTCAAAAAACTTTCTGAAGCGTACTCAATCATTTTAATAGTGAAGTCGGCCTTTTGTACAACCAGCTCCTTTCCGTTAGCAATACTGGCCAGGCGTGAGTCCAGGGAAACCATATGCTTATCTTCCCTTCCCGAAACCTTGATCCGAATCACTGTATCATCTGAAATTACGAGTGGTCTGGCATTAAGATTATGTGGTGCAATTGGAGTAATGACCAGAGATTGTGCAGTTGGTGTTATCACAGGACCACCGCAACTCAAAGAATACCCTGTAGAACCCGTGGGCGTTGAAATGATCAGTCCGTCTGCCCAATAAGAGGTAAGGTATTCGTCATTTAAATGTGTTTCAACGGTGATCATGGAAGTAGTATCCTTTCGGCTCACCGTTACTTCGTTCAGGGCAAAATTCTGTCCTTTAAATTCTTCGATCTCAGGGCTTGCAAGAATAGAGACCAGGCTTCGTTCAACCACGGTATAGTCTCCCGAAATAAAGGCTTGCATCATATTCCGCACTTCTTCTTTCTTATAGGTTGAAAGAAAGCCCAAACGGCCTGTATTGATACCAACTATTGGTATACCCAGATCCCCCACAAAGGTCACAGCGCGTAAAATGGTACCATCACCGCCGAAGCTAACAAAGAGATCAAAGTTAGCATCTAGCCCGGTATTATGATCAAAAGTTAAGTATGTAGGATTAGGTCTTTTTGCAGAAATAAGCCCATAAAATTCCTCTTCAATAACGACCGTAGCTTCCATTTTGGCAAGTTCTTCCAGTAGCTCAAAGACATACTTGAGCGCGTTGTCCTGGTAAGACTGTCCATAAATGGCGATCTTCATACGTTGAGAAATTTGTCCAAATAATCTGAACGTTCTTTGAGATCCTCAAGGAACTGATCATCCTTATTCCCAAAAAGGATGGTATAGTTATAGCGGCGAAAAGTATTGACCACATCATTAAAATTGTCGATCCCGATCTTAAGAGTGATCTGTATTACCTCGCTTCTTGAATCTGTTATAAAAGCGCCTATCAGTTTTGTATTATTACTTTCCACTATCTGAGCGATCTCACTAAAGGAATAGTCCTTGATCCCTTTGGCCACTACTATTATAGCTCCTGGTTCTTTAAAAAAGGGAGTGTCAATAAACACACCAACGATATCGTTCAGGTCGTAATATCCAAGTACATGGGCCTCTTCATCCAAAACAGGCACAAGATTTGCCTCGTAACGGGAGAAGATCTCCAACACATCGAGCCAGGAGGTTGTTTTATGTGCAAAGAAAGACTCCAGATTGCTTTTAAAAGTTTCTATGCTTTTCTCTTTCTCGAAGGCCTCCAGGTCATTTTCGGAAAGCAATCCCAGGAGTTTCTGATCTTCGGTAATGGCCACGTGGGAGTAGATACTATTCTTAAAAAAATGAATAGGCTCTTCCAGATTGTCCTTGATATCGAAGACCGGAATGGTATGGATAATATGAGATTCTATCAGCATAGCGTTTTAAATTAATGCAAATTAGTAATTTAAAATATCAAAAGGCATGCCTAATTTGTATTTTTGCCGCTGTTTAACGATGATACTGTCCTAATGACGAAACTTAGCGTAAATATCAACAAAATAGCCACCTTAAGGAATGCCAGAGGTGGAAATGTCCCTAACCTTCTTAATGTAGCCGCAGATATTGAAGATTTTGGAGCCCATGGAATAACGGTACATCCCAGGCCCGATGAACGACATATCAGGTATGCTGACGTCTACGACCTAAAAAAAATTCTAAAAACGGAATTTAATATAGAAGGAAATCCCAATGACGCTTTCACTACAATGGTTCTGGAGGTGCAACCCACCCAGGTAACCCTGGTGCCCGATGCAGTAGATGCTATCACTTCCAATGCCGGTTGGGATACAGTAACACATAAGGAACTGTTGAAGGAAATGATCAGTACCTTTAAAGCCAAAGGCATCCGTACCTCCATTTTTGTGGACCCAGATCCAAAAATGATAGAAGGTGCTGCCGAAACAGGGACAGATCGCATTGAACTCTATACAGAGCAATATGCGGAAATGTATTCGAAATCTCCGGAAAAGGCGATTCAACCCTATGCAGAAGCTGCCAAAGTAGCTTATTCCCTGGGCTTAGGGATCAATGCGGGACACGATCTAAGTTTGGAAAACATCGCTTATTTTAATCAAGGAATTCCCCAACTTTTGGAGGTATCCATAGGCCATGCCCTTATTTGTGAGTCGCTCTACCTCGGGTTAGAAAACGTGATCAACATGTATATACACAGATTAAGGTGATGAACATATTACATTCAACCATCCTGGGAGAAGGCGATCCGTTAATTATTTTGCACGGTTTTCTTGGAATGTCCGACAATTGGAAAACACTGGGAACCCAATATGCTAAAAATGGCTACAAGGTGCATCTTGTAGACCAGCGGAATCATGGAAGAAGCTTTTGGTCCGATGACTTTAACTATAGTATTTTAGCTGAAGATCTAAAAAGGTATTTGGAGCATCATGCGCTACCCCGGGTAAGTATTCTTGGACATTCTATGGGAGGAAAAACAGCTATGACCTTTGCCTGCACATTTCCGGAACGTCTTACGCAATTAATGGTAGCAGATATCGCCCCAAAATTTTATCCGCCACATCATCAGTATATAAGTGAGGCGCTAACGGCGCTTCCAATGGATGAAATAACTTCCAGAAGTCAGGCCGATTTCCTTCTAGCAGAACATTTGCACGATTGGGGAATACGGCAATTTCTATTAAAAAATCTGCATTGGGTAGAGAAAGGACGCCTGGCATTTCGTTTTAATCTGAAAGTATTATCAGAAAGAATGGAAGAAATTGGTGAATCTATAGGCAGTTCAGATACGTATGTGGGACCCACACTTTTTCTTCGCGGAAGCAGATCGGAATATATTACTAATGAGGATCTGACTGAGATAAAAAGGCACTTTCC
>NZ_CAMYKH010000005.1:0-16826 GCF_947258935.1 uncultured Muriicola sp. | reverse complement strand
TTATGAATTCATAAAGTTCTTTGGCTAGAATTAGGAGTTCTTTAATTATATGGGGGTTTAATTGCGTGTATCATAATTTATATTAAATTTGGCTAGACTGAACTTCGTGAAGATTTATAACTCAAAATTGACTCAATGAAAAAGCTTTTTGCATTACTTGCATTTCTCGGACTCTTCTTAGCGTCCTGTAGTGAAGACGATATAATCGTAGATAACACGCCTCCTCCGGCGCCGGTAAACTATACAAGTGGAACAGCCGATTTTTCGAACTATGTAGCCGTGGGAAATTCAATCACCGCTGGTTATTCAGATCAAGCACTATTTATTGACGGCCAAACCAATTCTTTTCCTTCCATGCTGGCAGGGAATTTTGCCCTTGCAGGGGGTGGGGCCTTTACCACGCCATTTATGGCAGATAATTTAGGAGGAGCTACCTTAGACGGACAGGCTTTTCTGGGAAACCGACTTATTTTATCTTTTGCTTCCGGAGACCCTTCACCGGTACCTGTATCTGGTCAGGGAACAACAGAAATAGGAAATACCTTAACCGGACCTTTTAATAATATGGGCGTTCCAGGCGCAAAGAGCTTTCATTTGGCAGCTCCCGGGTATGGTAATATAGCCGGGGTAGCCATTGGCGCGGCTAACCCGTATTATGCAAGATTTGCAAGTTCCGGATCTGCGACTGTTATCGGAGATGCACTAGCACAAAATCCGACTTTCTTTACACTTTGGATAGGAAATAATGATGTATTAGGATTTGCCGCCTCGGGAGGTGATGGAGTAGATCAGACCGGAAATTTTGATCCTACTATGTACGGAGGTAGCGATATCACGGATCCCAATGTCTTTGCCGGTGTATACGACGGTCTCCTGCAAGGCCTAACTGCCAATGGAGCCGATGGGGTGGTGATTAATATTCCTGATGTAAGCGCATTACCTTATTTTACAACCGTGCCACACAAGCCCTTGGATCCAACAAATCCAGATTTCGGGCCGCAAATACCTTTGTTAAACACAATTTTTGGAACATTAAATCAAATTTTTACTGCTGTCCAACAGCCAGAACGAATTGTCGTGTTTTCAGAATCAGCAGCTAGCGCTGTGGTGATCAGAGATGAAAATTTAGCAGATCTGTCCGGAACAATTGCAGGAGCATTATTATCAGATCTTCCGGCATTTAACGCTTTTATTGCACAATTTGGATTACCACCTCAGGCTGCTCCTCTGGTAGCAAATTTATTGGGATTAACTTACGGTCAGTCAAGACCAGCCACGGCAGATGATCTAATTGTTTTACCAAGCAGGACAATAATTGGAACTGTAAATACTGATAATTTTCAGTTTTTAGTTAATCAAGGATTATCCGCGGAATTGGCAGGACAGTTTTCAGTGGAGGGGGTATCATTGCCTTTGGAAGATAAATGGGTGTTGACTCCTGAAGAACAAACTTCTATTAGTGTGGCTACCACAGCTTACAATCAAACAATAGCAGCATTGGCAACACAATACGATCTAGCCTTGGTAGACGTTAATACATACCAAAGTATCATAGCAGATGTTGGAGCTCCATTAAGCGATGGAAGTGTTGTGACAGATGCTTATGCTACCGGTGGCGGATTTTCTTTGGATGGGGTACACCCGGCACCAAGGGGATCAGCATTGCTGGCAAATTTGATCATCCAAACCATCAATGCAAAATATGGTTCAAATCTTCCGGGCGTAGATCCTTTGGATTATACCGGACTATACTTACAATAAAAATTAAATCATTATTTTAAAGGCACCTTTTATAGGTGCCTTTTTTATTGCTAACCTAATTAATGATCCTATGAAACTTATTATTCGTGTTCTGCTTAGTGCCCTTGCTGTGGTCTTGTTGGCTAAACTTTTAAGTGGTGTATATGTAGATTCATATACCACTGCTATTATTGTAGCCATCGTCCTCAGCTTGCTCAATTTTATTGTAAAGCCTGTTTTGGTAATTCTTACGCTCCCGGTGACCATCCTTACACTTGGACTTTTCTTATTGATCATCAATGCCGTTATTATTCTTTTAGCAGATCAATTAGTACCCGGTTTTGGGGTTGAGAACATCTGGTGGGCCCTGCTTTTCAGCTTACTTCTTTCATTTCTTCAATCCATATTTTTTTCAGTTTTAAAGGAACCTAAAGAAACCTTTTAAGCAACAGTTTAGACAAGGTTCCAAAAACTTGTTCTGCTCTGTAAAATGTACTATTTTTGCATCCCCTTACGGGAATGTAAATAGAAGAAATAGATGAATATTACCAAGGAGCAAATAGACGACCTAAACGCTGTAGTTAAGGTAGCTATCACAAAAGAAGACTACCAGGACAAGGTAGAAAAGATCCTTAAGGATTATCGTAAACAGGCCAATATACCTGGATTTAGAAAAGGACAGGTCCCTATGGGACTTATCAAGAAGCAGTACGGCAAGGCGGTACTGGTAGATGAGGTCAACAAATTATTACAGGACAATCTCAATAAATACCTCAACGAGGAAAAACTAGATGTGTTAGGAAATCCTCTGCCTAAACAACAAGATAGTTTTGATTGGGACAGGGACGAATTAGCTTTTGAATTTGAGTTAGGCCTGGCCCCGGAATTCGAAGCTTCCCTAAAAACCAAGAAACCTGTAATTCAATACAAAATAGTTGCCGATAAGAAGATGATTGATGAGCAGTTAGAACGTATCCAAAAACAATACGGAAAACTGATCTCTAAAAAAGAAGTCGGAAAAAAAGATGAAATAACAGGGACCTTTGTAAATGAAGCAGAGGAGATTGAGCATAAATCTACAGTGGAGCTTGATAAAATCAAGAATAAAAAGGCCCTGGATGCCTTACTTGGTAAAAAACCCGGCGATGTGGTTACCTTAAAAACCAAAGGCCTTTTTAAAGAAGATTATTTTCTTTCAGGAGCCTTAGGGATCAATAAAGAAAAAGCGGATAAGTTGGCCATTGAAGTAAACTTCACTTTAGAAGAGATCAATGAGCGTGAGCTGGCAGAATTGAACCAGGAGTTGTTCGACAAGCTTTTTGGAAAGGATACCATAACTTCTGTGAAAGAACTAAAAGACCGTCTTAAAGAAGATGCTGAGAAGCAATTTGAACAACAATCTGATCAAAAACTTCTGAATGATGTAACCGAACGGTTGATTGATACCACCAAATTTGATTTGCCTTCAGGTTTTTTAAAGAAATGGATCCAGATGACAGGCGAGAAGCCTCTATCTGAAGAGGAAGCTCATGATGAATATGAGAAATCTGAAAAAGGTTTGCGTTATCAATTGATTGAAGGGAAGATCATTAAAGATCACAACGTTGAGATCAGCTTTGATGAGCTTAAGGAATTTGCAAAAGGCTTTATAAAGTCTCAAATGGCTCAATACGGACAAATGAATCCGCAGGAAGAAGAACTAGAAGCCATTGCCGGAAGAGTCATGAGCAATCAGGAAGAAGTAAAACGACTTTCAGAACAATTGATGAGTCAAAAATTGCTTACCCTCTACAAGGAAAAGGCTAACCTAAAAGTGAAAGAGGTTACCTATGAAAATTTTGTAAAAGAGGTCTACGGTTAATTTCCCCGGACAGAAAGAATAATATCCTTAATACGATAGGAAATCTCTTTGTTAAGACTTTTATAAAATAGGATGCGGCAGACAAACTGCGATCAATTTTCATTAAAAATAAGTATCTTTACAGAGCCGAATGCTATTAATTCGGCTCCTTTTTTTTATAATATAATTATACCACTATAATGGATTACGGAAAAGAATTCAAAAACTTCGCCATAAAGGATCACGGCATCAATAGCATGTACTATGATGAGGTTTTACGCAGTATGTACCCTGTAAATATGACGCCAAATATTATTGAAGAGCGTCAATTAAACGCCATAGCCATGGACGTTTTCTCGCGTCTTATGATGGATAGGATCATCTTTTTGGGAACCGGGATCAATGAACAGGTGGCCAATATTGTACAGGCACAACTGTTGTTCCTGGCCAGTGCTGATTCTTCCAAAGACATACAGATCTATATTAATTCTCCCGGAGGAAGCGTATATGCCGGCTTAGGGATCTATGATACCATGCAATTCATTAAGCCCGATGTGGCCACTATCTGCACGGGAATGGCAGCCTCTATGGCCGCTGTTCTGTTATGTGCCGGAGAGAAAGGAAAACGAAGTGGGCTAAAGCACTCCAGAGTAATGATCCACCAGCCCATGTCTGGAGCTCAGGGACAGGCCAGCGATATAGAAATTGCAGCCAATGAGGTAATAAAGATCAAGGACGAACTCTATCATATTATTTCCGAACATTCCGGACAGTCTTTTGACAAAATATACGAAGACAGTGATCGGGATTATTGGATGAAGGCCCAAGAGGCAAAAAAATACGGTATGATCGATGAGATTCTGGTACGAGACAAAGATTAGAACGCTGGGGTTTACACCTAAAGAATGTAGCCTCTTGACCCCATAATAAACCAAAATCAGAATTATTTCGTTATAATAGCCGATAGCATTAAAAAATATGGCCAAAGAAAACTTAGAATGTTCTTTTTGTGGCAGGAAAAAACCTGAGACCAACCTCCTTATTGCGGGGCTGGATGCTCATATCTGTGATCGATGTATAGAACAGGCTCATGGCATTGTTTCTGAGGAATCTAAACAATCCAAAACAGACGACCTTTCTTCAGAATTGACCTTAAAGAAGCCAAAAGAGATCAAAGAATTTCTGGATAGTTTTATCATAGGTCAGAGTAGAACAAAAAAAGTATTGTCCGTTGCGGTATACAATCACTACAAACGACTTTTACAGCCCAGCTCCAAGGAAGATGAAATAGAGATCCAAAAGAGTAATATCATTATGGTTGGGCAAACCGGTACAGGGAAGACCCTTATGGCCCGTACCATTGCCAAAATGCTTAATGTACCCTTAGCTATTGTAGATGCTACGGTTCTAACAGAGGCAGGGTATGTAGGGGAGGATGTTGAAAGTATTCTTACAAGACTCTTGCAAGCGGCAGATTATAACTTAGAAAAGGCAGAGCGGGGAATCGTATTTATAGATGAGATAGACAAGATTGCACGAAAAAGTGATAACCCATCCATTACGCGCGATGTTTCGGGTGAAGGCGTGCAACAGGGATTGTTAAAACTTCTCGAAGGAACTATGGTAAATGTACCGCCAAAAGGGGGACGAAAACATCCGGATCAAAAATTTATTGAAGTGAACACCGAGAACATCCTTTTTGTAGCCGGTGGAGCTTTTGATGGGATAGAACGTATTATTACCAAAAGACTCAATATGCAGGCAATTGGCTATAGTGCAGCTCGTAAAGAAGAACATATAGATAAGGAAAATGTGCTTCAATATATCATTCCAAGAGACCTAAAGGAATTTGGTTTGATCCCTGAGATCATTGGCAGGTTGCCAGTACTCACCCATATGAATCCGCTCGATAAGAAGACCCTTAGGGCTATACTTACCGAACCAAAGAATGCCATCATCAAACAGTATGAAAAGTTGTTCACTATGGATGGAATCAGCTTTGAGATCACCGAACAGGCATTGGATTACATTGTAGACAAGGCTATTGAATACAAACTAGGTGCCAGAGGCTTGCGTTCTCTATGTGAGGCCATCTTTACAGATGCCATGTTTGAACTACCCAGTAGTGATGACAAGGAATTTAAGGTGACCAAGCCGTACGCGGAAGCGAAACTCTCCTATGAGACCATCAAGAAGTTAAAGGCGGTCTCTTAAAGTTGAAATTTTTTGTGAATAACAGAATCCAAAAGACTTAAACAAACTTTTTGGACGATCTTCTCATCAGAATATAATCCATGTCCGTATTTAGGCAGTATTTCTAAGGAAACTCCTTTTGAAGCGGCCCATTCCTCAGTTGGCAAACCTTTGTCTTTTTCGCCGTGTAATAAGCGTACCGGACAATCTGGCTTTGCAGCATTTAAAGGGAGATCTATAGGTGAAATTGCGTATAAAGACTTCATAGGTAACCCCTGTAAGGCGGCATTCCAGACCACTGTACCTCCGGCACAAAAAGTTAAATAATGGCAAGGCTTGTTTTCTTTATTGAGCAGCTGCGCTACGGCAGTATCCATACCGCCATTTTGAAATGCCTCAAAGAGGTTCTCTGGTGTGCAGACCACTAGATCTACCCCTGCTAGATGCTGAGTATCGTAGTATTGAATATCAAAGTATTGTTGTAAGTAGCCCAGGTAAGAGGTGATCCAAAGACCTTTCTTTGAACCCCACATATCGGATAGGATAACTAGTTTTTCTGCCATAAGAATGTACTTATAGGTTAAGTTTGGAGGCTCAATTTGTACATTATTTAGGCAAATCTCCTATTTACTTGTCGATTGGTTGCATTTTATCGACCATTTTCCAATACACTGGTTGTGAGTGTTATACAGAATTCAATCATTCATATGCAACAATTCATCCAAATAGGCCCTGTCATTAGATAATCTGGGGATCTTGTGCTGCCCTCCTAGCTTGTCCTTAGATTTTAGCCAGTCATAAAAAAGATTTTCTCGGGCCACATTTATCTTAGGCATAGTAAGTGTCATATTATTATAGCGCTTAGCCTCGTAATCTGAATTCAAGGATTTAAGGGCCCTGTCCAATGATTCTGTAAAGTCACCCAGCCTTTCCGGTGCCTGCCTAAATTCAATCATCCATTCGTGGGCTCCCTTCTCCCTTCCGGACATAAAAACTGGAGCCACCGTATAGTCCTTTATCTGAGCTCCGGTCTTATTGCAGATCTGTTTCAAGGCTTCCTCCGCATTCTCAATAATAAGCTCTTCCCCAAAGACATTGATAAAATGTTTTGTACGACCAGTGATCTTGATCCGGTACGGATCTGTAGATGTAAACCTAACAGTATCTCCTATTTTATATCGCCAGAGACCTGCATTTGTAGTAATGATGATGGCGTAATTCTTTCCTATTTCCACGTCCCACAGGGCAATAGCCTGTTGCTCCTCAGTGCCATATATGTCCATCGGGATAAATTCATAAAAGATGCCATAATCTAACATCAGTAAAAGATCATCCGCATTATTCCTGTCCTGAATAGCAAAAAATCCTTCAGAGGCATTATAGATCTCGTAGTACTTGAACTTGTTTCTGGGCAGTAATTTTGCGAACTGGTCCTTGTATGGATTAAAACTTACGCCCCCGTGAAAATAGACCTCCAGATTTTCCCAGATCTCAAAAAGGTGGTCCTTCCCGGTTTCTTCCAGAACATTATTTAACAAGACTAACATCCAGGAAGGTACCCCGGCCAGACTGGTAACATTCTCCTGAATGCTTTCCTGAATAATAGCATGCATCTTTGTTTCCCATTCACTCATCAGGGATACCTTATTACTGGGTGTGCTACTCAATTCGGCCCAAAAGGGCATATTATCAATAAGAATGGCTGAGAGATCCCCGAAGAAGGTGCCGTTGTCCTCATAGAGTTCTTTGCTGCCGCCAAGACGAAGACTCTTCCCGGTAAATAACTGGGAATTCTCATTGTTGTTAAGATAGAGGCAGAGAAGATCTTTGCCCGACTTATAATGACAATCTTCCAGGGCTTCTTCGCTTACAGGAATGAATTTGCTTTTGGCATTGGTAGTGCCACTGCTTTTAGCAAACCATTTAATGGTAGTGGGCCAAAAAATATTCTGCTCCCCTTTCCTGGTCCGTTCAATGATGGGTTCCATCTCTTCGTATGAAACAATAGGTACCCTTTCCTGAAATTCCCTGTATTGGGTAATAGAAGCAAAATCGTACTTCTTCCCTACCTCTGTATCCTCGGCAATTTCAAGTAATTGATGCAATACCTCTTCCTGTACTTCCGCAGGGTACTTCAGAAAAAGTTCTATCTGGTGATAGCGCTTTTTAAGCAACCAGGAAGCTATGGAGTTAAATAATGGAATGGGCATTTTTCGGTATCTTTGGCAAGCTAAAAATAGGGTTAAAAGGTAACAATTTAAATTGGATAAATTATAAATACAGGCAGATGCAATACGAAGGTGTTTTACGGAAAATGAAAACCGAATTAGGAGAGCCTATTCAATATTATTTGTTGTTTGAAAACGACTTTCTAAATGTGAATCAGGTGTTGAATAACACCTTGAGCATTCAGTTTCTAAAATATCAGTGCCTGAACTGTGGTTTGGAGCGACCTATTTTTCGTCAGGGATTTTGCCGCAGCTGTTTTTATGAGATCCCTTCTGCCGGGGAATGGATCATGCACCCCGAATTAAGTACTGCCCATCTGGACAAAGAAGACAGGGATCTCGACTATGAAAAAAAAGTACAGTTGCAACCCCATATTGTATACCTAGCTAATTCTAGCAATGTAAAAGTGGGGGTAACACGCAAGACTCAGGTGCCTACACGCTGGATAGATCAGGGAGCCCACGAGGCCATTGAGATAGTTGAAGTACCCAACCGTTACCTTGCAGGGATCACCGAGGTGGCACTAAAAGACCACGTTGGAGATAAGACAAACTGGAGGAAAATGCTCACTAATAATGTTGATGATGAGGACCTGGTGGCCTGGCGCAACAAGTTAAAACAATACATCCCGGAAGAGGCAGCTCCTTATTTCATAGAAAATAATAAGGAAACTGAGCTGCATTTTCCCGTGCTGAGGTACCCCGAAAAAGTAAAAAGCTTAAACCTGGAGAAGACACCCAAATTTCAAGGTAAATTAATGGGGATCAAAGGACAGTACCTCTTATTTGGAGACAACACCGTCTTTAATATCCGTGGCAGCGAAGGTTATTACGTTTCCCTGGGCCTTACTTGATAGAGTCCTTTTTTACTACTACCGTATCCTTTTTCTTTTTCTTCAATAAGCCGCCAAGTACAGATTTGGCTGCCTCTTTTACTGCATCGTTCTTAGTTGCAGCGGCGGTGCTATCTTTCCCGGTAGTGTCTGCCTTCTGGGTATTCGCTTTAAGAATTCCTCCCAAAGTTTCCTTCACAGCATCTGTAGTGGAAGTTTTTGTTGTTGTAGAATCTGTTTTTCCTTTCTTCCCGGTAAGCAGACCTTCTAATAAGGTAGATGCCTTCTCCTTCCCTTTATTCAATAATTTTTGCTTTTCAATCTCAATGAGACTGGCCGTAAGGTTTTTCACTCCGGATGTAAGATCGGTCGTTACCCTTGGACTACTGTACAGTCCGCCAATAGACACTCCTACGGGGATTGTCAGGTTTTGTAAACTACTATCATCGATCTTGGCGATCAGATTGGTAATCTCAGATCCCAGGTACTTGGCTGGGACCTGCAAAGTGGCCTTGTAATTCATATTCTTGTCAAAGCTATGACTGCCATTTACGGTAACTCCAATATCCTGATAGCTAAAGGTGATGGGCTTTACGGTAACTACTCCATCCTTAAAAGAAAGTGCTGTTTTAAGACCATTTAGATTGAGTTTCTCTGGTTTGAAGAAATTGAGTTGAGTAGCCATTGCATTCAGTACATTGGCTTTTTCCATACTTATCCTGGTCTCAAATATTTGGGCCAGTAAATCTCCTGTAATGGTCCCAAGATCTGGAGTAAAATCAGAACTTAAATTCCCGGAGATCTCAATGGTAGAATTTAATTTTCCCTGCAATGCTGAGGCTACAGGAGCCAGAGTTTTTAAAAGAGTAAGTTCTTTAAAAGCCTCGGCTAATTGAAATTCTTCTGCTCCCAAACGCATAACAAAAGTTGGGGTCTCTGCCTTTGTAGACACCTCCCCATTCATGGCCAATTTTCCACTGAACAAAGAGGAAGTAAGGCTGCTTAGTGTGGCAGTTTCATCCTTGATCCGTAAAACTCCTTCCACATTTTTCAAGACCAGATTGTCATACAATACAGTTTGTGCTTTGGCATTTATAGTACAATTTAGAAAGGACGGGATCTTTATACTGGCCGCCTCTTCAGTCGATTTAGGTTTTTTATTTTCCGAACTCTTACTATCAGCTACCATAAAGTCGTTAAGTGAAAAAGTATTGGAGACCAGATTAAAATTCCCTTCTACCTCTTCCTTATTAAACATAAAGCCCAACAAATTATTCAGCGTACCGGAGACATTAAAATCGGTTTTACCAATTGTTCCCTGCATTTTGTTAAGGCTCACTCGTTCCGGTTTAAAATCCAAAGCGATTGCTTGAAATTGAACCGGGGCCGTCAATTCCTCATTACTGTATTCAAAACCTTCAATGCTCAACTGTCCTGAAGTGCGCGTTTTGGCATACTGCTTCTTTTCCAGAGAGGCCATATCAAAAGCGGTGGATACCTTGGCTTTCAACAAACCTTTTAGATCCTTTTCGGCAGCATAGGGATAGGCTCTGGACAGGTTGGCCAGATTCATATTTGCATCTATCCGGGCATCAACCTTGGTGTTGCCCGTTAGATCCCATACTTTGGCATTCATCGCAAAGCGATCCTGATCTATGCCAAAAGAAGCCTTCTCAATAGTAACATACGTATCTTCTGTCAGACCTGTTTCGTTGGTCACTTCGGCAGCAATAACAATATTTTCGACTGCTTTTGGCAGATCGGGGTATTTGAACGATGCATTGTCTGATTGAATATCTATCCTAAAAGTTGGAATATGGATGTCATCTATCTTCCCTTTAAATTCTCCTTCAACCGTAAAATTACCGGTGGTAGCAACATCTTTTATGTCCTTGGAATACTGCTCCGGGAAGAGGGCCAAGAAGTTTTTAAAATCTGAGGAGGGGGTTTGGAATTTAATATCCACGTCATTGTAGTCATCTGCTACCTGAACGAAGCCTTCAAAGACCAGGGGCAGCTGGTTAATACGCCCGCTATTCTTTAAAAAGGTAAAGGTAAAGGTCTCCAGGTCTATTCCTATTAAGGCCTCAAGAGCTACCTCATGCTTATTCAGGTATTCGGTGCCATCCATACGCAAGCTTACCAGAGCTTCCGAAGTGGTCTGCAATTCAGATTTCTGCAGTGACAGATCCCCGGATCCACGGTGTTCTATATCTGATACCTCCACATACATCCCATCTGCCAGGTCGTTGTATACAACACGCGACCCGCTCAGGATATATTCTTGTAGGTCTAAAGTAAAGCCGCTGTCTGAAGTTTCTGCATTGTTGGAATTGGGTACTTCTTTGGCAATATCGTAGTTGGCCTGTTCTGCTTCATTGATCTGAATGTTTAAAAAGGCCTTGTCCAGACTCAGGCTTTTGAGTTGTATAGGCTCCGAAGCATCTTTAAATAGCTCATAAATTGAAAGGGTAAGGTCTATTTGTCCTGCCTTAAAAAGAGTATCTCCTTCAAAGGGTGCATTGTTCAACAGTACCGCATCGTTTATCCTCAATTCCGCATTGGGAAAGCTGCGAAACAAGCTCAGGTCTGCCTCTGCAAAATCGAATGATCCGTTTATACTGCTATTAACTTTCTTTTTAATGATCTGCCCTATTTTTCCTTCCAATACAAAGGGGGCTGCTATCAAAATTCCAACAAAGAGCAGGATGATACCGGCCGCTATTTTTACAACTTTTTTCTTCATTTATTAAGATTTAGAGGTGGAAGTGGGCTAGATCTCCAGCTGAATTTCCTCGCCCATTTTTAATTTAAACCGCCTTCGTAAGATATATACGAAAAAATACAGAAAAGGGGTGTCTAGCATCGCAATAAATACCTTAAAAAGGAATCCACTGATCACAAGACCGGTAAAAAGAGTCCAGGGTAACACCTGAAAAACACAAAGCAAGCCTACTACGGTAAAGGTATCTATGAACTGCGACAAAAAAGTGGAAAAATTATTCCGTATCCAAAGGTATTTACCCTTGGTGACCCGTTTCCAAAAATGATAAATAGCAATATCCACATACTGAGCACAGAGATAGGCGATCATAGAGGCCAGTACGGCTATGGGAGAAAGTGCAAAAACACTTCGGAACACCTCATCCCCAATAGGCGAGGCCGGAATAGCCGGTGCCATTTCGGCCAGCAAGATGATTCCCATTGAAAAAAAAGAGGCGAAGATCCCGGCCGTAACGATCTGGTTGGCCTTTTTCTTCCCGTAGATCTCGGAGATCAGATCCGTGATCAAAAAAGTAATTGGATAGGGTAAGATCCCCACAGAGATCTCGAAAAGCGAAGCCCCAAATACGGTGACATCTCCGAACGGCCTCCAGTAAAAGAACTTTTGAAAAATCAGATTGGAAACAACCAGAGAAGTTATAAAAAGAGCTCCGAGGTACAAATAGATCTTGTACGCAACTTTTTTATCCTTCGTGGTCATCTGCTTATTTGATAGTTAACCTAAAAGGCATGCTGGCTTGTATGCCGCGTTGTTGTGTAGTCCTTTTTATGTCCTTGTATAAACCGAAAGCGTCCTCCCCAAGTTCAGATTTGATCATGTCTTCCTGAAGTCTGGTTTTGGCACCGGACAGGTCTTCCATCAACATTTCAAAATTTGACTTGTATCTTGGGTATCTTCGGATACTATAGCTTGTAATATCAGCCAGGTCAGCGGCTGAGGCAATGGCATCGTTCAGACCTCCCAACTCATCTATTAAACCTAGTTCCATGGCATCTATTCCACTCCAAACTCTCCCCTGGGCCAGGCTATCTGCCCTCGCCATAGAGATATTTCTACCAACAGATACCCTATTAAGAAAGGTTTGGTAAATAGATTCAATACTTTCTGTAACCACGCCTCTAAACTGAGGGGTCATTGGTTCAAATAGGGAATATTCAGTAGAATTACTATTGGTGGCCACCTGCTCTGCATTGATCCCTATGTTACCGGCCAATTCACTGATGTTCGGAATAGTTCCAAAAACACCTATAGATCCTGTAATGGTAGTGGGTTCTGCAAAGATCTTATCTGCACCTACCGCAATATAATAACCTCCTGAAGCGGCTACATCGCCCATGGAAACCACTACCGGTTTTTCTTTCTTCGTAAGTTCTATCTCACGCCATATAATATCTGAGGTAAGGGCACTACCCCCTGGTGAATTGACACGTAATACCACTGCCTTCACCTTTTTATCTTCCCGGGCCTTGATCAGCGCCTTGTTGATAAGGCCCTGCCCAATATAGTTTGGGCCACCTTCACCGTAAAGGATCTCTCCCTGTGCATAGATCACCGCGATACGATCGCTCCCTTTGTACAGTGATCTCTTGCCGGCTTCCTTCATATAGTCTGAAAGCTCTATATATTGTATTTTTTGATCTTCTGAACGTCCACTAGCTTTTTTAAGGATGGCCTCATATTGGTCCATATACAAAAGATCGTCTATTAGGCCCGACTGTTTCGCATACAACGGACTTCGCCCTCCCAAAGTATCGGCTATAACATTCAGGTCGTCTATATAAAGGTTTCTGTCTGACCCTATCTGCTCAACCACAGATCCCCAAAGCGACTCCAATAATTCTTTGATCTGGGTACGGTTGGCCTCACTCATTTCATTTTCCAAATAAGGTTCCACGGCACTTTTGTATTTTCCATGGCGGATAACCTCCATTTTTACCCCGGTCTTTTCCTGTAGATCTTTGTAAAATAAAACCTCCGCAGAAAGGCCTCTAAAGTCCATTCCCCCTACCGGGTTTAAGAATACACTATCTGCCACACTGGCCAGAAAATAGTCCTTTTGCATGTAGAGGTCGGAATAGGCGTAGATAAACTTCCCCGACTCCTTAAAATCGCGCAGGGCCTCTCTGATAGCCTGTGTCTGCGACCAACCGGCCATTACAAATTGACTTCTAAGGCTGATCCCTTCAATCTTATCATCGTTCTTAGCCACTGCTATGGCATGTAATATATCGTCTAAGCCAACGGCCTCTGCAAAGAGTCCGGCGAATGGGTCGGCATCATTGCTGCCGGTATAGTCATTTATAGGATCTTTAAATTGGAGTTCCAGCACAGAATTTTTCTTTACCGTAACACCTTCTTCCGCATTGGCCAGGCTGATAAAAATTAGGAACATAAAGAACAGCATCCCAAAGGCGATAAGGGTCCCCAGGATAGCTGCTAAAAGGTTTCGTAAGAAATTCATATATCTTCTTGCTTAGTGGCCTCAAAGATAATGAAAGTGCCCATCTCCCAGCAGGACTTGGCTATATTTTAAGGAAATGGAAAAATAGGGGAATCTTATATCAAATACCAAGTACCAATTAATACTTGAGATTTGAGATTTAAGATAATTCTCTACTTTTGAAAAAAAATTAATGGAAGAACTTACCCTTACCACTCCTGCCCTTTTATTCTCTGCCATATCATTGATCATGCTGGCATATACCAACAGGTTTCTGGCCTATGCCGCGGTGATCAGAAATCTACGCGATAAATACATGGAACAACGAGACGAGTCCTTAATTGAGCAAATAAAAAACCTGAAGCTGCGATTAAACCTAACCCGATGGATGCAGATCTTTGGCATAACAAGCCTCCTTCTTTGTGTACTTACTATGTTCCTTATTTATATAGACCAACATGTTTTAGCCATATGGATTTTTGGCATTGCCTTGCTACTGCTTATCATTTCGCTGGCCCTTTTGATCAAGGAAATTCAAATTTCTACCCAGGCACTAAAGCTTCATTTGAGTGATATAGAAAAACATCTGAACAAGTGATTGAAACGCTCCAAATGTCCGTATTGGAATATATGTATGGTAATTTTCTCCGTCTTACTTCTTCCTATACAACCTAAAATAATACCAGGCTGCTATACCTCCAATAAAAGAAAAAATGGCCAGCATCCAGAATACATGTTGATGCCCTTCAACTCCCGGTGAACTATCCAGGAGATACCCCATAGCAGGCCCGGCAAAAATATCGGGCGTATACCCAATAAGCGAGATAAGGCCCACTGCGGTTCCGGTCAACACCAAGGGGATCTGTCCCCGTTGCATTACCGCAAAATAAAGCGAACGTGCCGCATATACACCGGTAGCTACTACTAAGATCGAAATAAAGAACAAGGCGGTTGCCGAAGTAGAAACCAGGCCTGTGGCAAACAACAAGGCTCCAAAGAAGGCAACAACAAAACTGATCATCAACCAGAAGGTTGTTTGGGTCCTGTCTGCCAATATGCCAATAAGCACCCCGATAACCGGCCGAATAAACAACAAAAAGGTCCCTACCTGGGCAGATTGTACCTGATCATAACGCATTACATCCTGGGCATAAAGTGAAAACACATCGGTGATCTTATAGCCTACATAAGCGCATAAAATAATGATCATAAGTAACCACACTGAAGGCAGTCGTAATACCTCTTTTATTTGTGACATTGTTATTTTATCTAAGATGATCTCTTTTTCAACCCTGCTATCCAATTTCATAAAGAACCATACCAAGAGCCCAACAAAGGCCACGATCCCGGCAGATATCAGGATTACATATTTAAAAGCTGCTCTGCTTTCTGAGATGCTTGCCGAAGCGATCTCTGAAGTTATAAACATGGAGAAAATAAGTACCCCCATGGTACCGAAAAGGGCACCGACAAGTCCACGCCCTCCATCTAAAAATCCAAACGCCTTCCCCTGAGAAGTAGTTCCTCCCCAGACCCGGGTTGCCTTGATCATAGGAGCCCAGAATAAAAAAATGGTGGTAAAGCCCCAATATCCATATAGAATTTTTAAAACATCATAGCTGGGAAAAGTTGCATAGACCAGTCCGCCCAGGGCTGTCATCCAAAGTGCCAATGCGATCAGTTTTCGAGGGGGAAACTTATCGGCCAGGGGACCGCCAAAGAGATAGGAAACTAAGGCCACTACGCCATATACAGAAAAACACAGCCCTAGCTGTACATTGTCTAAACCAAAGGCATCAAGCACTGTTGGCCTGAAGACACGGGAAAGCACAAAGGGCAAAATAAATACAGATTCACCCGCCAGAATGACGAGTATGAGAAAGTACCAGGGAGCTGATTTTTGATCCATTTATAATACCTACATCCGACTCAAAGATTCGGATCAATGAATTTGTCTAAAAATAGAGTTTTGCGGAGAAAGTAACTATATAAAGGTTCCCTTCGTGCCTATACAAGGACTAAAATCTGTAGAAAAGTAGAGGTCCATTGGTTTTTAGTATCTTTTGAAAAAATTATTCCAGTTGTTATGAAAAAAATCAATGTAGTACATATGAGCATATATCCAATTTTGTTTGCCATTTTGTTGAGTTTTACCGGTTGTTCTAATTCTGGTGATGAAAATGTTGCTGATGACATTGCGATAGATCCGCAACCTTTGCCGGAACCCATAGACCCCAACAGGCCATGGAATTTGATCTGGGAAGAAAATTTTGACACTGACCTTTCTCTTTGGAATAGTTGGGAAAGTGGGGCCTATAATAATGAAATACAGTACTACAGGCCCTCACAATTGTCCCTGCAAGATGGCATCTTAACCATAGATATACTAAGAGAAACTATTACCGGACCCAATAACCCAAATGACAACTCCCCAAAAGAGTTTCAATATGTATCTGGAAGAATAGAAACTAAGACCACATTTGGTCCGTCTAGAGGAACCGGAGAAACCGAGTATCGTTTTATGGCCCATATAAAAATGCCCGCCGGTAATGGTATGTGGCCGGCCTTTTGGTCTTATGGAGATCCGTGGCCTACCAAAGGAGAAATAGATATTATTGAATCACGGGGGAATATCCCCATGCAATTTTCCTCCAATATCTTTTATGGAACTGAACCAGGGATCCCCATTACAAATAATGACAATACAGTGGTAGAACATGAAGTGGATGTTGATATTACAGCCGATTTTCATACATACGAACTTATT